>NZ_VZQN01000002.1:0-242710 GCF_014397645.1 Paraburkholderia sp. 31.1 | reverse complement strand
CCGCCCAAATTGCAAGAGTAGACGCGATTCGGCCAAAGTTTACAAGCCCAGCCTCCAAGTCATTGAATGTAAACGGCTTGCTGGCGCGGGCGGCGCGGACAACGAAATGTGTATAACGCTATGACTTAGAGTGCACTCGAAGTCCTAACCTGAGTCCGTCATGTCGAAACACTCAACCGCGCTCACCATCGGTCAGGTCGCCGAAACGATCGGCGTGTCCACGCACACGCTGCGCTATTACGAACAGGCCGGCCTGATCCGGCCGGTCGGACGCACGCAGACGGGGCACCGGCTGTACTCGCCGGCCGATCTCGACTGGTTGCGCTTCGTGATGCGTCTGAAGGCAACGGGCATGTCGATCTCCGGCATGCAGCAGATCGCCGCGCTGCGCGCGCAAGGCCATCCGACGATGCGCGCACGCCGCGACCTGCTGGTTGCGCATCGCACCGCGCTGCTCGCGCGGATCGCCGATCTGCAGAGCAACCTCGGCGCGATCGACGACAAGATCGCGTACTACGAGGCGGCCACGAGCGGCGCGCTTGAGCCCGATCCGGCACGACAGGACGACGAAGCCTCGTCGCCCTCACACCCCGACAAGGACTCGCAATGGACTACGCACACAACGACCGCTACGCGCGGGGCTGGGACAAGCTCAGGGAAATCGACGGTTCGGCGGGCGAGCAGGTAATCGCCGCGCTCGCGCCCGTCGCGCCGGAATTCGGACGCCTGTTGATTGAATTCGGCTTCGGCGACATCTACAGCCGGCCGCAGCTCGATCTGCGCACGCGTGAGATTGCGACGATCGCGTCGCTCGCGACCCTCGGCTGCGCGCAGCCGCAGCTGAAGGTACATATCGAGGCGGCGCTGAACGTCGGCTGCACGCGCGAGCAGATCGTCGAGGTGTTCATGCAGATGGCGCTTTATGCGGGCTTCCCGGCCGCGCTCAATGCGCTGTTCGCGGCGCGGGAAATTTTCGAGGCCAAGGATCGGGAGGGGCAGGCCGCATACGCGGCGTGAGCGGGCTGAGCTGCGTGGGGAAGGAAAGGCGGATGCAGAACAGGTCGTCTCTCACCCCGGCTTGGGCGCAACTGACGGTCCGGTCGGTGCTATTCGTGGCCTTCCCAACCCTCCATCCCCTCAAACAGCCGAATCAACCAGCGCCGCCGCAGCCTCGCGCAAATAGCGCTGGCTCACGAATCGCCAGTACACGAGCAAGCCGAGCCCGGCAATCGCGAGACTTGCGGTATTCGCGACCCAGAAGCCGCGCGCGCCGGTCAGCCAGGGCGGCGTGAGGCCGGTCGTATCGAAGCCGAGTGCATAGCCGCCGCCGAGCCCGACTCCCCACAGCGCCACCGCATAGATGATGGTCGGCACGACCGCGACCTTGTAGGCGCGCAGCACGAACGCGGTCGAGATCTGCAACGCGTCGAACAGGTGGTAGCAGGCGACGATCAGCACCAGCGGCAACGCCTTCGCCGCCACCTGCGCGTTCGTCGTATAGCCGTCGACGATATACGGCCGCAGCACGAGCACGAGCGCGCCATAGCAGCACGCGATCGCAACCGCCATCGCGATGCCGTGACGCGACAGCGTGCGCGCCGCCTGCGGCCGATGCGCGCCGAGCGCCTGCGCGACCAGCGTCGACGACGCGATGCCGATCGACAGTGGCGTCATATAGAGCACCGCGCCGACGTTGCCGGCGATCTGGTGCCCGGCGAGCGTCGTCGTGCCGAAACGCGCGATGAAAAGCGCCATGAACGTGTACGACGTGACCTCGATCAGATACGACAGCCCCATTGGAATACCGAGCCGCAGTTGCGCGGCCTGGCGCTTCCAGACCGGCCAGCAGAAGTGCGTGAAGATGCCGAGTGCCTTGAAATCGTCGACGCGCGCGAGCAGCAGCATGCCGAGCGCCGCGAGTGCCCAGTTGAGCAGCGTGCTCGCGAGCGCGCAGCCCGGACCGCCCAGCGCGGGCACGCCGAGGCCGCCGAAAATGAACCAGGTATTGAGCGGAATTTTCAGCAGCAGCGCGGCGATCTGCAGGAACATCACGAGCCGCGGTTTGGCGAGCGCATTGGCAACGGAGCCGTAGACCCGGAAGGCGAGGCCGGCGGGCAGCCCGAACGCGAGAATCCGCAGGTACGCGAGCGTGCGCTCGTGCAGCGCGTCGGGCACCCGCGACAACGCCAGCAGCGGTCCGGGGAAGAACAGGATCAGAAAGCCGATCACGGTCAGCGCGGCGGCAAGCCACCATGACTGGCGGACCTCTTCGCCGATCTCGCCGTAGCGACGCGCGCCGTACAGCTGCGCGGTGATCGGCTGCAGCGCGGTCAGGATGCCGGTCAGGCCGATATAGACCGAGACGTAGATCGACGAGCCGAGGCCGAGCGCGGCCAGATCGACGGCCGAGTAGCGCCCGACCATCGCCGTGTCGATCACGCCGAACGCGATGATGGCCAACTGGCCGATCAATACGGGCCACGCGAGCGCGGCGATCTTCCGTACGTCGGCGAACATGGTCAGTCGCGCTTCTTGTGCCAGTTGCGGCGCTTGCCGGGCGGCGGCTTGGGACGGTCGATGCGCACGTACAGGCGGAAGCGCTCGTCGCGGTCGGCGGCGCGGCGGCCTTCCCACACGAGCTTCCAGACGTAGTCGGGCATCGCGCTCGGGTTGCCGTAGTCCTGCGAGTCCTGACGCAGGATTACGTCGCAGTCCTGGTCGAACGAGAAGTGCATGTCGCCGAAATACGCGAATGTCGCGATCTGCGCATTGCCCAGGCGCACCGGCGCGATGCACGTGTAGTCATCGGGCAAGTGGGCGGCGATCTGCTGCGCGACGTCGCGATAGGTCCGGCTGTAGTTGACGACCGGCAGCCACAGCGTCATCAGCAACACCCACATCAGCGTGGTGCCGGCGCTCGACAGCACGACGCTGCGCCACAGCACCTTCGGATGACGCGCGAGGCGCCAGCGCACCAGCAGGAACCAGCACACGGTCACCGCGACCGCGCACACGAACGACAGAATCTTGAACTGCGGCACGAAGCCGGGCGCGAGTCGCGCGAGATTGCGCGCGAGCGGATGCGGGAAGCCCGTCAGGCCTGCCACATACACGAGCCATACGAAGCTGCCGAGGATCGTGAAGCTCAGCAGCGCGAACCAGTCGATCGCGTTGATCGCGCCGCGCTTGAGCGTCGGCAGCGCGAAAGTGGCGAGCACCGCGAGCGGCGGCAGCAGCAGCATGTAGAGTCGGTTCGACTGATGGCTTTGCAGCACGACGAGCACGAACAGCGGCCCGATCACCGACAGCGGAATCGCCACGTGCGGCGCGCGCCGCAGTCCCTGCCAGCTGAACCACGACCACAGCGCGAGTGGCCAGGCGGGCCACGTGAAGAGCGGCAGGTTTTTCAGCGCATACGCGGCGACCGAGCCGGGCGGGCCCGCGAACGAACTCAGACTCACGTGCAGCCACTGGTTCAGATACCAGACAGCGTCGTCCGGGAACGCGGTGAGCGCGATGATCGGCCACGACACCGCGAGCACGAGCGCCACGGGCAGACCCGCGAGCAGCAGCCAGCGCGATCGCGTTTCGCGGACGATCAGCGTCATCGCGAGCGTGCCGAGCAGCAGCGCGCCGACCAGCACCGGGCTGCTCGCGAGTGTGACGAGGCCGATCGCGAGACCCCAGATCAGCGCGCCCTGAATCGGCTTGTCGATCATGCGCACGAGGCCGTACACGAGCATCGCGATGCAGACGAACTGCGCGAGCTGCGGCGTGGTCTCGTGACCGCGCTCGGCGAGGCCGAAGCACGCGAGCAGGATCAGCAGTGCGCCATCGGCGAGCGTGCGGCCATAGTCGCGCGGTTCCGGCTCGCCGCCGAACGCATATTTGAATGGCTGCACTTCGGGACGCCGGCCGAGCAGATACGCCGCGTACCAGACGAACGCACAGCCCGCGCAGAACAGCAGGCCCGTGAACACGCGCGACGCGTTGCTCGCGTCGACCCACGGTGCGAGGACGCGGATCGCGCTCGCGCCGAGCCAGTAGCCGAGCGGGCCGTCCTCGGTCAGATATTTGCCGACCAGATTCGGCAGCAGCCAATCGTGCGCTCCGCCGTTCGCCATCGTCCACATCACACCAAAGCCGGCTGCGTCCTCGTTCTTCCACGGATCGCGGCCGAACAGGCCGAACGAGGCGTAGACGATACAGATGGCCAGCAGCAGCCAGCGCGGCAACGCACTGGTCGCAGAGGCGGTGAGGCGAACGACAGGTCTCATGCGGTGTGTGGAGTCTGGATAAACGATGCAGCCGGAGCGGCCCGGCAGGTCAGGGCGCGAGGGCCCGTTTCGAGCATCCGGCATTGTAGTCGTGCCGTGCGATGCACGTCACGGCCGGTAACGCCCGGCAACGTCAATGCACAAGCTGTAACACAGTGTCGCGAAAGCGCGGCGTGCTCCTTCCGGCTGAAGGCTTCGCGCGGCGTGCGAACCAGCGGGCGCACAAGCGCAGGCGACAAAAAAGGGCAGCTCGCGCTGCCCTTTCTGTTTGCTCCGTTGCCGGCCGGAAGCCGGTACCGTTGCGGTATTACTTTTATTACTTTACTGCCTTGCCCGAAGCACGTGCGCCGAACTTCTTGTTGAACTTCTCGACGCGGCCGGCCGTGTCCATGATCTTTTGCTGGCCGGTGTAGAACGGATGCGATTCCGACGACACTTCAATCTTCGCGAGCGGGTAGGTCTTGCCGTTGAATTCCGCGGTTTCGCGCGTCTGGATGGTCGAGCGCGTCACGAACCTGAAGTCGTTCGACATGTCGACGAACAGGACTTCGCGGTAATTCGGGTGAATGCCTTCTTTCATGGTCTTTCCTTTAATCTGGCGGTAGCCAACCCGCGTGCAGCCTCGAATGGGACTGCCTTCAGGCGCGAGCCACTTGCCTACGGTCGAAAAACCGCGATTATGGCAGAAAATCAGTCGCTTGGCGATTTTTCTGCCAGCGGATTCTCTTGCGGCGCAAGCGGCGCCCACATTCGCGGCGTCTCAAATGGGCGTGAACGTCAAACCGACGCGCGCTGGATCTTGCCGGTAGTAGCGCGCGAGCAGTCGGTACAGTTCCGGATACTCCGCCTCGAACGCTTGGGGCCGCACGAACAGCGCCTCGCTGCATACGGCAAAAAATTCCGACGGATGGTCCGCCGCATACGGATCGATCAGCGACTCGCGTTCGAAACGCGCCCAGCGTCGCTCGGGCACCGCGTCGACTTTCGCACAGAAGTGATCGTATGCATGGTCGAACACATCGGCCCATGCCTGCGCATCGAGCGGCGCGTGCCAGCGGCGCATCAGCGGCGGGTGGCCATCCGCTTCGCCGTTGAGCATGTCGATCTTGTGCGCGAACTCGTGGATCACGACGTTGTATGCGTCGCTGCCATCGGTCATCTGCGCGTCTTCCCACGACAGCACCACCGGGCCGCCTTCCCACGCCTCGCCGCTGGCGTCGTGTTCGATCTCGTGCACGACGCCATCTTCGTCCTCAACGGTCTTGCGGATCACGAACTCGCCCGGATAGACGATCACGCCGACCCAGCCGCGATACAGATCGAGGCTCAGGTTCAGCACCGGCAGGCACGCCTGCGCGGCGATGCCGACCGTCATCGCATCGGTCAGCTCGAGCTCGTGCGCGGTCGAGAACTCCTTCTGCGCGAGGAAGAGAGTCGTCATCTCGCGCAGCCGCGCGAGATCGGGCGCTTCCAGATGCGTGAGAAAGGGTAGGCCGGCGAGTGTCGTCTGCCACAAGGAATCGTCGATCGCGTAGTCGCGCAGCGCGCGCTCGCGACGCCGTGCGCCCAGCCAGTTCGTGAGTTTCGACAGCATGCTTGGAGCCCACCTTCAGTCGATCTGTTTTTGCTACGCGGCGAACGGGCCGCCGCATATCGCGACGCCGATCAGAAAATAGAAACAGTCGAACGACGCGAGCAAACTGGCCTGCTGCGCAATCGACCGGCTGATCGACGCGATCGCGAGCGTGTTCTGGTAGACCGGATTGTACGGATTCACGGACTCCGCGAGGCGACTTTGATGCAGCGCGAGCCGGTGCTGCTCGACGATGATCACCGAGGCGGTCGCGAAGGAGAGGGTCAACTGCCGGACGATGTTTTTCAGCCGGTAGCCGTGCGTGAACTCCTCCTCGATCAAGAAGATGCGGCACGTCAGATTCGCGACCGGCGGCACGATGAACAGCAACAGCAGGCCGCGCAGCAGCAGCGGCAGGGCGAGCGCCGCCTCGCCGACGTCCGGCGACATGCGTGTCGTCCACCCGGCGGCGAACGCGGCCACCCCGAAGCCCGGCACGATGATCCACTTCTTGCGCGGCAGCAGCTTCGCAAAACGCGGCGCATTGTCTCTGCGGACGATGGACGAAAAAAACCGCTCGCAGTTTGCGAGCGGTTTTTCATGCGTTGCAGTTGCCGACTAATACGGCCAGCACGAACGTCGCGCGTTAGCTGCCGCCGCCACGACGCATCATGTCGAAGAACTCGGAATTGCTCTTCGTCTGGCGGATCTTGTCGAGCAGGAATTCCATCGACTCGACTTCGTCCATGTCGTGAATGAACTTGCGCAGTACCCAGATCTTCTGCAGCGCTTCGGGCTTGATCAGCAGCTCTTCGCGGCGCGTGCCCGACTTGTTCAGGTTGATTGACGGGTAGACGCGCTTCTCGGCGAGACGGCGCTCGAGGTGCACTTCCATGTTGCCGGTGCCCTTGAACTCTTCGTAGATCACATCATCCATGCGGCTGCCGGTTTCGATCAGCGCCGTGCCGATGATGGTCAGCGATCCGCCTTCCTCGATGTTGCGCGCCGCGCCGAAGAACCGCTTCGGGCGCTGCAGCGCGTTCGCGTCGACACCGCCCGTCAGCACCTTGCCCGAAGCCGGGACCACCGTGTTGTAAGCGCGCGCGAGACGCGTGATCGAGTCGAGCAGAATCACGACGTCGTTCTTCATTTCGACGAGGCGCTTGGCCTTCTCGATCACCATTTCGGCGACCTGCACGTGACGCGCGGCGGGTTCGTCGAACGTCGAGGCGATCACTTCGCCGGCCACCGAACGCTGCATTTCCGTCACTTCCTCCGGACGCTCGTCGATCAGCAGCACGAACAGCACGACGTCGGGATGGTTCTGCTTGATCGCGTGCGCGATGTGCTGAAGCATCACGGTCTTGCCCGACTTCGGCGACGCGACGAGCAGGCCGCGCTGGCCCTTGCCGATCGGCGCGATCATGTCGATGATGCGGCCGGTCACATTCTCTTCGCCACGCATTTCACGTTCGAGCAGCAGCACCTTGTTCGGGTGCAGCGGCGTCAGGTTTTCGAACATGATCTTGTGCTTCGAGGCCTCCGGCGGCTGGCCGTTGACCTTGTCCACCTTCACCAGCGCGAAATAGCGCTCGCCGTCTTTCGGCGTGCGCACTTCGCCTTCGATCGTGTCGCCCGTATGCAGATTGAAGCGGCGGATTTGCGACGGGCTGATGTAGATGTCATCCGTGCTGGCGAGGTAGGAGGTTTCCGGCGAACGCAGGAAGCCGAAACCGTCCGGCAGCACTTCGAGGGTGCCGTCGCCGAAGATCGTGTCGCCCGCTTTGGCTCGTTTTTTTAGAATGGCGAACATCAATTCCTGCTTGCGCAGGCGGTTCGCGCTTTCGATCTCGAGGCCATTAGCCATCTCGATCAATTGGGACACGTGCTGAGTCTTAAGCTCGGATAAATGCATACGGAGAACCCGCAGGAGAAGGTGCGACGAAATGAAATCTGGGAGGAGGGTGAGCGGAACCGCTCAAAGACTTACACGTCTTTTCGACGTTTTGTGGATTCTAGCATAGCACACGCCAATTTAAGCCAGTGCGGCAGCGTGGCATCTTTGTTGCAAAGCGTGTTGCCGACTGACAACACGCTTGACCGGCGGGCGCGGCGGTTTGCTCACCCGATGCGCCCGATTCTCCAACTGCCTGCGGCGCGCGATGGACCCGCGAGCGCCGCGGCGTACTGCTTGCTTTACAGGTTGCCGTCGAGGAACGCGGTGAGTTGCGACTTCGACAGAGCTCCGACCTTCTGAGCGGCAACGGCGCCGTTCTTGAACAGGATCAATGTGGGGATGCCGCGCACGCCAAACTTGACCGGCGTGGACTGATGCTCGTCGACATTGATCTTCGCGACTTGCAGGCGATCGGCGTAGTCCTTCGCGACCTCGTCGAGGATCGGCGCGATCATCTTGCACGGACCGCACCATTCGGCCCAGAAATCGAGCAGCACGGGTTTATCGGATTTCACGACGTCCTGTTCGAACGATGCGTCGCTAATATGCTTGATTTGTTCGCTCATTTATGAATACCTCTCTCGGTTCGAGGCCCGCCTGAATTGCTCGCCACGATACGTCAAAACTGGGAAAACTTCCGTTCGCTTTGCCGCATCCGGAGCCTCGCCGCGCATGCCTGTGAAAATCAGAAAAACCGTCTGAAAAAACGCCGGATTTTCACGCAATGCGCGGAAAGAGTCGCGTATGCGGGTCTTTCAACTGGCAGTGTAGCTTAATTCGCTATGCGTTGCCGATGGCGATAGTACTCATCAAAGCAGTGGGGCTAATAGGCCGCCGCCGCAGCGTCGGCCGGTTTCTGCGGCTCACGGCGACCGCGTTGCAATCTAAATGGAGTCGCGCGCGGCGAACTCAAGTGCCGCGGGTGGCGGGCGTCGCCGCGGTGGCCGGGAGGGCGTCTCGCGGCGTGCAGAAAGCGGCCGCAAACCGCGCGAAGCCGTTCGAAGCGGAGCGTCGTTCGCGTTTTGCTCATGTCAACAGTCGCACAACGCGCGCGGCAATGATAGAATCCTTCGTGACGGGCCTCCTCGCATGGAGGGATGGTCAACCTGGTCAGGTCGGGAACGAAGCAGCCACAGCCGTTTTCCACCAGTGCCGAGGGTCGGGCTCGTCACCTTTCCTTGCTTTTTTCTCCGCGACCGTTCTCACGGCTTCTGCGCAGTTTCTCCCCAGTCATTCCCAGCTTTTGTATTGATCGTTCGCCGTCTTCAGATGGAGCGTCGTCGTGGCCGTTTCGCGCATTTCACGCGTCTTCCCGAATCGGTTTTGCGCGCCATTGTTACTGATACAATTTCCGGATGACCTATCAAGTTCTCGCACGCAAATGGCGGCCGAAGGATTTCGCTTCGCTCGTCGGACAGGAGCACGTGGTGCGCGCGCTCACCCATGCGCTCGACGGCGGCCGTCTGCACCATGCCTATTTGTTTACAGGTACGCGCGGCGTCGGCAAGACCACGCTGTCGCGCATCTTCGCGAAGGCGCTCAATTGCGAGACCGGCGTGACGTCGACGCCGTGCGGCGTATGCCGTGCGTGTCGCGAGATCGACGAAGGGCGCTTTGTCGATTACGTCGAAATGGACGCGGCGAGTAATCGTGGCGTCGATGAAATGGCCGCGCTGCTCGAGCGCGCGGTGTACGCGCCCGTCGATGCGCGCTTCAAGGTCTACATGATCGACGAAGTGCACATGCTGACGAACCACGCGTTCAACGCGATGCTGAAGACGCTCGAAGAGCCGCCACCGCACGTCAAGTTCATCCTCGCGACCACCGACCCGCAGAAGATTCCGGTCACCGTGCTGTCGCGCTGTCTGCAGTTCAATCTGAAGCAGATGCCGGCCGGCCATATCGTGTCGCATCTCGAACGCATTCTCGGCGAAGAGAGCGTGCCTCACGAGGCGCAGGCGTTGCGCCTGCTCGCGCGCGCGGCCGACGGTTCGATGCGCGACGCGCTATCGCTGACCGATCAGGCGATCGCCTATTCGGCGAACCAGGTCAGTGAAGACGCGGTGCGCGGCATGCTCGGCGCGCTCGACCAAAGCTATCTGATCCGCCTGCTCGACGCGCTCGGGCAGGGCGACGGCGCGGCGGTGCTGGCGGTTGCCGACGAGATGGCCTTGCGCAGCCTGTCGTTCTCGACGGCGCTGCAAGACCTGGCGAGCCTGCTGCATCGGATCGCGTGGGCGCAGTTCGCGCCTTCGTCGGTGCTCGACGAATGGCCGGAGGCGGCCGACTTGCGCCGTTTCGCCGACGCGTTGAGCGCCGAGCAGGTGCAACTGTTCTATCAGATCGCGACGATCGGCCGAAGCGAACTGGGCCTCGCGCCCGACGAATACGCGGGCTTCACGATGACGCTGCTGCGCATGCTCGCGTTCGAGCCGGCGCCGACAGGCGGCGGTGGCGGAGCGGCGGGAGCCGCTGGCACGCAGAGCGATGCGGGCGGCGCCGGCGCCGGTGCGCAGCGCTCGGGTGCACCGGCGGTTGCCGCGCTGCGCGCGCTGTCACCGTCGTCCGCGACGGCCATGGCAGCTGCTGCGCCCGTTCGCGGACCTCAGGTAGGCGTTGCCGGCGAGGAGCAGGGCGACGCGATGAAATCGACCGCGCCGACTGCAAAGCCGATCGCGAAGCCCGCAGCCGACTCCGCGCAATCTGAAGAAGCACCGCAATCGCCCAATGCCGAAGTCGCCCGCGTGACAGAAGCGCCTGCCATTACGGCACCCCCGCTGGCGCCGTGGGAAGACGCGCCCGCGAATGCCGTCGCCACGATCGCCAGCTCGAGCGCGCCGGTCTCGAACGAAGTTTCCGACATCGCACCTTCGTCCGCACCGAGCGCGCTTGCAACTGCCGCGCCTGGTCGCGCGGAAGAGGCCACGTCACCGGAACCGGAAGCGCGGCCGGAATTGGCGGCGCCCGCTTCAACGGCGGCACCGGCGGCCGCAGCCGACTCCGCGCCGCGCCGCGCGGGCGGCGCCAGCGCCGCGCTCGACGTGCTGCGCAACGCCGGCATGAAAGTATCGTCCGACCGTGGCCGCGCTAACACGGACGTTTCCGCGAAGCCGGCCGCACCCGCCACACCGAAGCCGGCCGCACCGAAATCCGCCGCGCCGCGAGTGGTCGTGCCGGTGCCGACGCCCGGTGCGTCACGCCGCGTGTCGCAGGACACCGCCGCGCAGGCTGCACCCGCTCGCGACGCAAACAGCGGCGCGAGCAGCAATGCGCAGCAGAACAGCCCGTCGATCCCACCATGGGACGACATGCCGCCCGACGACTACCTGCCGTTGTCGGCCGCGGACGACGCGTACTTCATTCCGCCAGACGACGACTTCGTGCCGGTGTTCGACCGCGGCCCCGACGACGTCCGCATGGACGGCGCGGCCGCGCAGGCCGCCGCGCCGGCGCCGGTCGCCGATACGCGCCCGCTGCCGCCTGCCGTGCCGCTCGATCCGCTAGGTTTCACCGGCGACTGGCCGGCGCTCGCCGTCGATCTGCCGCTGAAGGGCATCTCGTATCAGCTTGCGTTCAACAGCGAACTGATGGCGCTCGACGGCAGCATGCTGAAGCTCAACGTGCCGGTACCGCAATACGCAGAAGCGTCGCAGGTCGCTAAACTGAAGGCAGCGCTCGTCGAGCGGCTCGGCCAGAACGTCGACGTGCAGGTCGAAGTCGGCCCGGCGCGCCGTACCGCCGCCGCGCACGACGCGAAGCTGCGCGCGCAGCGCCAGCAGGAAGCCGAGCGCGAGATCAGCGCCGATCCGTTTGTGCAGTCGCTGATTCGCGAGTTCGGCGCGAGCATCGTGCCGGGCTCGATCCGCCCGATTACCCCGGACGCCGCCCCGAACGGCGCGTCGCCGGCCCACTGATCCATCGTTCGCGGCGTCGTCGCGGCGCGGCGCCGGAATGCCAGATTCCACGCTATCTAGAAGGAGCACGTCCATGATGAAAGGCCAACTCGCCGGGCTGATGAAGCAAGCCCAGCAGATGCAGGAAAACATGAAGAAGATGCAGGAGCAACTCGCGCAGATCGAAGTCGAGGGGCAGTCGGGTGCCGGTCTCGTCAAGGTGACGATGACCTGCAAGAACGACGTGCGCCGCGTGTCGATCGACCCGAGCCTGCTCGCCGACGACAAGGACATGCTGGAAGATCTCGTCGCCGCCGCGTTCAACGACGCCGTGCGCAAGGCCGAGGCGACCGCGCAGGAAAAGATGGGCGGCATGACCGCCGGCCTGCCGCTGCCGCCGGGTTTCAAGCTGCCGTTCTGAACCTGCTCTGATTGAGAACGGGCTGAAGCGGGTGAGCGCCGCGGCGGTTGATTGCCGCGGTGCGAACGCAGACGCTCGCCGCCGCGCGCCGCGTGCAGGCTGGAAACATCGAACCTGCAGCCGCGCGTGAAAGCGTCGTCACGGCGTGAAAACGCGGCCCGGTTCGAGCAACACCCCCGCATCCCGATTCGCCCACGCGAGCACCACCCACGTCGACGCCGATCCGCATGAAACAACCTTCCGCCCTGTCGGCGCTCGTCGAAGCGCTGCGCGCGCTGCCCGGTGTCGGGCCGAAGTCCGCGCAGCGCATGGCGTATCACCTGATGCAGCACGATCGCGAAGGCGCCGAAAAGCTCGGGCGCTCGCTGTTGTTCGCGACCGAGCATCTGCGTCACTGCGAAAAGTGCAACACATTTACCGAAGCGCAGATCTGCGAGGTCTGCCTCGATGAGGAGCGCGATCCGTCGCTGCTGTGCGTCGTCGAAACGCCGGCCGACCAGATCATGCTCGAACAGACGATGACCTATCGCGGCCTCTATTTCGTGCTGATGGGGCGGTTGAGTCCGCTCGACGGCATCGGCCCGAAGGAAATCCATTTCGACCGGCTCGTGAAGCGCGCGTCGGATGGCGTCGTCAAGGAAGTCGTGCTGGCCACCAATTTCACCAACGAGGGTGAGGCCACCGCGCATTACCTCGGACAGACGCTGAAGGCGCGCGGCCTTGCCGTGACGCGTCTCGCGCGCGGCGTGCCGGTGGGCGGCGAGCTCGAGTATGTCGACGCGGGCACGATCGCGCGCGCGATGCTCGACCGTCGTTCGATGTAGCCACGCGGCTTTCGTTGGCCGCCGCCATATCCGTCCAGGCACGCATCGTCGCAAGTCGTTGCAAACCAGACAGACCGGGTACACAACGATGCAGAACCAAGGAGACTCATGAGCGCCACCCCCGAATCAGGCGCGAGCGCTGCGCCGCATGACGCGTGCGGTCCGCTCGCCGGCGTCAAGGTGCTGGAACTCGGCACGCTGATTGCCGGGCCGTTCGCCGCGCGTTTTCTCGGCGAGTTCGGCGCCGACGTCGTCAAGATCGAAGACCCCAAAGGCGGCGACCCGCTGCGCAAATGGCGCAAGCTGTACCCGGAAGTCGGCGGTACGTCGCTGTGGTGGGCCGTGCAGGCGCGCAACAAGAAGTCCGTCACGATCAACCTGAAAGCCGAAGAGGGCAAGGAGATCGTGCGGCGCCTCGCGAAAGAGGCCGATATCGTCGTCGAGAATTTCCGGCCCGGTCTGCTCGAAAAGCTCGGGCTCGGCTACGACGTGCTGTCCGCCGAGAACCCCGGCCTCGTGATGGTGCGTCTGTCGGGCTACGGCCAGACGGGCCCGTATCGCGACCGGCCCGGCTTCGGCGCGATCGCCGAGTCGATGGGCGGTCTGCGCCATATCACCGGCTATCCGGATCTGCCGCCGCCGCGCATCGGCATTTCGATCGGCGATTCGATCGCCGCGCTGCACGGTGTGATCGGCGCGCTGATGGCGCTGCATCACAAGCAGGTGAACGGCGGCAAGGGGCAGGTGGTCGACGTCGCGCTGTACGAGGCCGTCTTCAACATGATGGAAAGCGTGGTGCCCGAATACGGCGTCTACGGCATGGTGCGCGAGCGTACCGGCGCGTCTCTGCCGGGCATCGTGCCGTCGAATACGTATCCGTGCCGCGACGGCAGCATCGTGATCGGCGGCAATAGCGATCCGATCTTCAGGCGCCTGATGATCGCGATCGAACGCGACGATCTCGCCAACGATCCGGCGCTCGCGCATAACGATGGCCGCGTGCTGCGCACGCAGGAAATCGACGCCGCGATCGGCGCGTGGCTGTCCACGCGCACGATCGACGAAGCGCTCGCGGTGCTGAACGCGGCCGACGTGCCGGTGGGCCGCATCTACAGCGTCGCCGAGATGTTCACCGATCCGCAGTTCATCGCGCGGCAGATGATCCAGCGGTTCAAGTGGCAGGACGGCAAGGAAATCACGCTGCCCGCGGTTACGCCGAAGCTGTCGGCGACGCCCGGTGAGACGCGCTGGCTGGGGCCAGAACTGGGTGAACATACCGATGAAGTCCTGCAATCGCTAGGTTATGATGCTGACGGCATCGCGCGGTTGCGGGCGCAACAGATCGTCTGATGCGCACAGCGCAACGCATAGAGAAAGGCGCGTAAAGCGCGGCGCTGACGCACGATTCGCGCCTTGCGACCGGCAGCCCCACACCGTGGCCAAGCGCTTGCGCCACGCGCGCACGGGCGGTCAAAAAGCCGGACGACAAAAAATCTGGAGACAACGGACCATGCAACGCAGAACCTTCCTCGCCGGCGGTGCGGCGCTCGCGGGCGCCTCGCTCGCTGCCACGCCGTTCGCTTTCGCGCAGGGCAAGCCCGAGACCACCAAGGTCGCCATCGCGGTCGGCGGCAAGAACCTGTTCTACTACCTGCCGCTGACGATCGCAGAGCGCCGCAACTACTTCAAGGACGAGGGGCTCGAAGTCGAGATTTCCGACTTCGCGGGCGGCTCGCAGGCGTTGAAGGCGGCAGTCGGCGGAAGCGCCGACGTGGTCTCCGGCGCGTTCGAACACACGCTGCTGTTGCAGGCGCAAAAGCAGATGTTCCGCGAATTCGTCCTGCAGGGCCGCGCGCCGCAGATCGTGCTGGCAGTGTCGAAGAAGACGATGCCGAACTACAAGTCGATCGCCGATCTGAAGGGCAAGAAGATCGGCGTGACCGCGCCGGGTTCGTCGACGTCGATCATGGCGAGCTTCGTCCTCGCGAAAGCAGGGCTCAGTCCGAAGGACGTCGCGTTCATCGGCGTGGGCGCCGGTGCCGGCGCGATCGCCGCGCTGCAGTCCGGGCAGATCGACGCGATCGCCAATCTCGATCCGGTCGTCACGCGCCTCGAGCGCGCCGGCGACGTGCGCGTCGTGTCGGATACCCGCACGCTCACCGATACGCACATCGTGTTCGGCGGCGACATGCCGGCGGGCTGCCTGTACGCATCGCAGTCGTTCATCACGAAGAACCCGAACACCACGCAGGCGCTGACCAATGCGATGGTGCGCGCGCTCAAGTGGCTGCAGAACGCGAGCGGCAGCGAACTGATCAACACGGTGCCGGAGAGCTATCTGCTCGGCGACCGCGCGCTCTATCTCGACGCGTGGCAGCACGTGCGCGAAGCGATGTCGCCCGACGGCCTGATGCCCGCCGACGGTCCCGCGACGTCGCTGAAGACACTGAAAGCGTTCGATCCGGTGATCCAGAACGCGCAGATCGATCTGTCGAAGACGTGGACCAACGACTTCGTGAAGAAGGCGCTCGCGACCGTCAAGGCATAAACGACGCGGCGCGCACACAGGCGCATCGAATGGGACGTGGACAGGGCGATTCGCCGCGTCCACAGCCGTCGCCCCAGCGTCGCCGCGACAACTCCCCGCAAACCCGATTTCCGAAGCGAGCCGTACGATGACCGTTGCTGCCCTGGCGCTCGAAAACATCACCTGCACGTTCGCCGCGCGTGACAACCGCGCACAGCGCTACACAGCAGTTAAGGACACGACGCTGCGTATCGAGCCCGGCGAGTTCGTGTCGGTCGTCGGGCCGACTGGCTGCGGCAAGTCCACGCTGCTGAACATCGGCGCGGGGCTGCTCCAGCCGTCGGCGGGCGGCGTCAGCGTGTTCGGCGAACAGCTCAGCGGCCTGAATCGCCGAGCGGGCTATATGTTCCAGGCAGATGCGCTGATGCCGTGGCGCTCGGCGCTCGACAACGTGATGGCCGGCCTGTCGTTTCACCGCGTGCCGGCCTCGGAAGCGCGCGCGAAGGCCGAAGAGTGGTTGAAGCGTGTCGGTCTCGGCGGCTTCGGCGACCGCTATCCGCATCAGCTGTCGGGCGGCATGCGCAAGCGCGTCGCGATGGCGCAGACGCTGATCCTCGACCCCGACATCATCCTCATGGACGAGCCGTTTTCCGCGCTGGATATTCAAACGCGGCAGCTGATGGAAAACGAGCTGCTCGATCTCTGGGCCGCGAAGCGCAAGGCCGTGCTGTTCATTACGCACGATCTCGACGAAGCGATCGCGATGTCGGACCGCGTGGTGGTACTGTCGGCCGGGCCTGCGACGCATCCGATCGGCGAGTTCCGGATCGATCTGCCGCGGCCGCGCGATGTCGCCGAAATCCGTTCGCATCCGCGCTTCGTCGAGTTGCATGCGCAGCTCTGGGGTGTGCTGCGCGATGAGGTGCTCAAGGGCTATCAGCAGCAACTGACCGCTGTTTAAATGTGCCGCGCATCCCCGCCTGCGCATCGAAAAGAAGACGTGTTCAATAATCGTCCAAGGCAAACCAAGTCATGTGGAAGACGTTGCGCCCGAGCCGGGCGAATCTGGTGATCTGGCAGTGGCTGCTGCTCGTGCTGTGCTTCGTGCTGTGGTACGTGCTGACGAGCCCGACGCTGATACCGCCGTTCTATTTCGACGATCCGAACAAGGCGGCGTTTTTCTTTGGCGAGCCGCAGAAAGTACTGCAGCGGATCTGGGAATGGTTCACGGGCGGCGAGATCTATCTGCATCTGTGGATCACGCTCGTCGAGACCGTGCTCGCGTTCGTCTTTGGCACCACGATCGGGCTCGGCGTCGGCCTGTGGCTCGCGCTCGCGCCGACCGCGAGCGCGCTGTTCGATCCGTACGTGAAGGCCGCGAACTCGATGCCGCGCGTGATTCTCGCGCCGATCTTCGGCGTGTGGTTCGGCCTCGGCATCTGGTCGAAGGTCGCGCTCGGCGTCACGCTGGTGTTCTTCATCGTGTTCTTCAACGTCTACCAGGGCGTGAAGGAAGTGAGCCCGGTCGTGCTCGCGAACGCGCGCATGCTCGGCGCGAACCGCAAACAGCTGCTGCGTTTCGTCTATCTGCCGAGCGCGATGAGCTGGGTGTTTTCGAGCCTGCATACGTCGGTGGGGCTTGCGTTCGTCGGCTCGGTGGTGGGCGAGTATCTGGGCTCGGCGCGCGGCGTCGGCTATCTGATCCTGCAGGCCGAGGGCACCTTCGATATCAACACGGTGTTCGCGGGGATTCTGGTGTTGACCGCGTTCGCGCTGATTCTCGATGCGATCGTCGGGACCGCGGAGCGGCGTTTGATGAAGTGGCAGCCGCGCACCGGGGATACCGAGAAGTTGTGAACGTGGATCGCAAGCGGCGCGGCGGCCGAAATCGCAGTCGGCCGCCGCGCCGTTTTTGATGCTGCTTTATGGGTTGTGCTACGGCGTGATGACCACCTTGCCGATCACGCGGCGCTCGGCCATGTCGCGCAACGCGCGGCCGGTGTCGTCGAGCGAGTAGCGGGCCGACACGTAGGGCTTGAGCTTGCCTTCACGAATCCAGCCGGTCATCTGCTCGAATGCCGCGCGATTGCGCTGCGGCTCACGCTTTGCGAAGTCGCCCCAGAACACGCCGACCACGCTTGCGCCCTTGAGCAACATCAGGTTCAGCGGCAGCCTTGGAATCTCGCCATTCGCAAAGCCGACCACCAGATAACGCCCCCTCCAGCCGATGCTGCGAAACGCCGGCTCCGCATACACGCCGCCGACCGGGTCGTAGATCACGTCCGGACCTTTGCCGTCGGTGAGCGCCTTGATGCGCTCGCGCAGATCCTCGGTGTTGTAGTTGATCGTCGCGTCCGCGCCGTGCTTCACGCAGGTCGCGAGCTTTTCGTCGCTCGATGCCGCCGCGATCACGCGCGCGCCGAGCGCCTTGCCGATTTCGACCGCCGCCAGCCCGACTCCGCCGGCCGCGCCGAGCACGAGCATCGTCTCGCCCGACTGCAGCGCGCCGCGATCGACCACCGCGTGATGCGAGGTGCCATACGCGAGCGTGAACGCGGCCGCGAGTTCGAACGACACGTCATCGTCGAGCGGCACGCAGGCCGCGGCGGGCGCAAGCGCCTGTTCGGCAAAACCGCCGGAGCCGGTGAACGCGGCCACGCGCGAACCAGGCTTGAACTGCGTGACGCCTTCGCCCACCGCGCGCACGATGCCCGCGGCTTCCGAACCGGGCGTGAACGGCAGCGGCGGCTTGAACTGGTATTTGTTCTCGATGATCAGCACGTCGGGAAAATTGACGGCCGCGGCCTTCACGTCGATCACGACGTGGCCAGGCGGCGCTTCGAGATCCGCCAGGTTGTCGACGACCAGGCTCTCGGGCGGCCCGTACTGCTTGCAGCGAATCGCGCGCATCGTGTCTCCGTATCGTTCAGGGTTGGCACTGTTTTCGAGTGTAAAACAAAGCGCACGACCGTGCGATTCATTGCGCTGCGGGTTACAACTTGCAGCGCGCTGTCGATGCGTCGCGCGGCTTCTCGCGCAAGCCGTATTGCATTGCACAGCGCGAAGCACGCACAGGATCCGATTTCATCGACGAGCGCGCACGGCCGCGCGTTGAGTGCGAAGCAGCATCTTTGCGTTCGATACAAGCATTCGCGCACCTGGAAAATACTGGCTCGCACGACGCTTGTGCACGCCACGCAGACACGCCGTCCATGTCGTTCGCGTGCCATCTTTCCTCGGTTACAATCGGCGCATGCGAATCCTACTCAGCAACGACGACGGTTATCTGGCGCCGGGCCTCGCCGCGCTTTACGAAGCGCTGAAGCCGATCGCCAACGTCACCGTGATGGCTCCCGAACAGAACTGCAGCGCCGCGTCGAATTCCCTGACGCTGTGGCGGCCGCTGTCGGTTCTGCGTTCGGCGAACGGTTTCTACTACGTGAACGGCACGCCGACCGACTCGGTGCACATCGCACTGACCGGCATGCTCGACCATACACCGGACCTCGTCGTGTCGGGTATCAACAACGGCCAGAACATGGGCGACGACACGCTGTATTCCGGCACCGTCGCAGCCGCCACCGAAGGCATCATGTTCGGGGTGCCGGCCATCGCGTTCTCGCTCGTCGACAAGGACTGGGCGCATCTCGAAGACGCGGCCCGCGTTGCCGCCGAAATCGTCGCGCATTATCTCGCGCGGCCGTTGCCGGGACATCCGCTGCTGAACGTCAATATCCCTAACCTGCCGTATGACGAACTGCGCGGCTGGCAGATCACGCGACTCGGCAAACGTCATCCGTCGCAGCCGGTGATCCGCCAGACCAATCCGCGCGGCGAACCAATCTATTGGATCGGCGCCTCGGGCCAGGCGCGCGACGCGAGCGAAGGCACGGACTTCCATGCGGTGGCCAACGGCGCGGTGTCGATCACGCCGCTGCAGCTCGATCTGACCTACACGCAAATGCTGCCTGCGGCGCGCGACTGGCTGCGCGCCGGGAGCGGCAGTTCATGACCGGCGAGCGCGCGAAGCGCTTTCCGTTAGGTCTCGAGGACCTGGTGCGCGAACCGCGCCGGCCCGAGGGACGTCCGGGTGAGATGCGCGCGGCGGCGCTCGCGGCGAGCGCGGCGTTGAACGCACGGCAGCAGTCGGCGAAACCGACGCAGGGCGGCGCGGCCGCACGGGCGCAAGCGAGGACCTCAGCTGCTGCGCAATCTACGCCGGCGACGCGACCCCAGGTGATTCCCCAGGCGAAGACGCAAAGCGCTTCGTTTGGTACGTCAACGGCGGCGACCGGTGCAATGCCGCCAAAGCCGCAGGCCGCGCCAGTCGCAAAGACAACGGCGAACTCGTTGGCTGGTGCATTGGCGGGGCAGCCTGTCAAGCGAGCACCAAAGTCGTCGGTCAAGCCAGGCAAAAACTCGACGCATGCGTCTGGCCACAGCGCACGCGCGACGCCATCGCCACTCCAGTCGCAACTGCAGCAAAGCGCGAAACCCGCGCCGAACGCCGCGTTGGCCGGTGCAATGAGCGGCGCATTCGGCGGCGCGACCAGCGGCGCGATGAACAACGCCTTGGCGCTGACCTCGGAACGGGTTCGCGAACGCATGGTCGAACGCGTGCGAGCCAATGGCGTAAGCGATCAGCGTGTGCTGAACGCGATGGCGGCGGTGCCGCGCCACATGTTCGTCGATCCGGGTCTTGCGGCCCAGGCGTACGAAGATGCCGCGCTGCCGATCGGTCATCACCAGACTATCTCGAAGCCGTCGGTGGTTGCGCGAATGATCGAACTCGCGGCGGCCGGGCGCGCGCTGAACACGGTGCTCGAAATCGGCACCGGTTGCGGCTATCAGGCGGCGGTGCTGAGCCAGGTCGCGCGCGAGGTTTATTCGATCGAACGCATCAAGCCGCTGTCCGAGCGCGCGAAGACGAATCTGCGTCCGCTGCGCATTCCGAATATCCGGCTGCATTACGGCGACGGGCGGCTCGGTTTGCCGTCGGCGGCCCCGTTCGACGCGATCGTGATCGCGGCGGCCGGGCTCGACGTGCCGCAGGCGTTGCTCGAGCAGCTTGCGATCGGCGGACGTCTGGTTGCGCCGGTCGGCTCGCAGGAAGGACAGAGCCAGGTGCTGACGCTGATCGAGCGCCTCGGCCCCGCGCAATGGCGCGAGTCGCGGCTTGATCGCGTTTTCTTTGTACCCTTAAAATCCGGAGTGATTTGACACCGATGAGTATGTTGCGCGCGATGCAGAGAACCACCCCGAATACCCCCCTGACCGTAACCCAGCGCAGCGTGTGCGTGCTCGCCTTGTCCCTGTTGATGACGGCCTGTGCATCCCGGCTCGACCAGGCGCCCGTCGTCGACCGCTCCGGCGGCGGCACGCTCGCCACCGCGCAGGGCGCGGCGCAACCGGCGGTGCCGCTCGGCCCGCCGCCGCCCGGCTACTATCGCGTGAAGCCGGGCGATACGCTGTACCGCATTGCGCTCGAAAACGGCCAGAATTACCGCGACATCTCGACGTGGAACAACCTGACCAACCCGAATCAGATCGAAGTCGACCAGCTGCTGCGCGTCGTGCCGCCGGGCGCGAATACCGCGGCCATGACGCCGGGCGTGTCGACCGCGCCGATCGGCAGCACGGGCGCGGTGCAAAGCGCACCGCTGAACAACAACGCGCCGGCCGTGGTCGGCGCCGCGATGCCGCCGCTCTACGGCGGCGCGACGAACGGTACGCCCGCGAATGGTGCGGTAGCTGCGCCTCCGGCCAATCCCTCTGCGGCGAGCGCCGACGTCGGCAGCGCCGCGGCAGGCAACGTAGCATTTGCATGGCCGGTGCGCGGTCCGCTGCTCAACACGTTCAACGACTCGACCAACAAGGGCGTCAATATCGGCGGCTCGGCGGGCGAGCCGGTTAAAGCGTCAGCCGATGGTCGCGTCGTCTATGCCGGAAATGGGCTGCGTGGTTACGGCAATCTCATTATCATCAAGCATGATGCAACTTATCTCACCGCGTATGCACACAACCGCGCTTTGATGGTAAAAGAGGGGGACGCGGTTACGAAGGGGCAGAAGATCGCAGAGATGGGCAATAGCGATTCCGACCGTGTGATGTTGCATTTCGAAGTTCGCCGACAGGGTAAACCAGTCGACCCACTGAAGTATTTGCCGCCGCAATAAGCGATACGACCATGCCGAAATCGAAGCGCCGCCCGCCGCAAGCCGAGTCTGAGACGATCAGCGAAGTCACGTCTGCCGCAGTGGACGAAAGCGGCGCTTCGGAAGTGGAAGAAGAGGTCGCGGAGGAGCGCGATCTCGACGAACGCCAGAGCGGCCTCGACGAAAGTGAGAGCGCTGACGCGCGCGAAACCACCGGCGAGGCGCCGCCCGACGCCGACGATTTCCGCGCACTGCTGCAGGCCGAACTCACGGCCGACACGATCCAGCATTATCTGAATCGCATCAGCGTGAAGCCGTTGCTCACCGTCGAGGAAGAGCAGAAATATTCGCGCCTTGCCAAGGCCGGCGAGTTCGAAGCGCGGCAGGTGATGATCGAGCGCAATCTGCGGCTGGTCGTCAGCATTGCCAAGGGTTATCTGAATCGCGGCGTGCCGCTGCTCGATCTGATCGAGGAGGGCAACCTCGGCCTCATGCACGCAATCGAAAAATTCGATCCGACGCGCGGCTTCCGTTTCTCGACCTACGCGACGTGGTGGATCCGCCAGAGCATCGAGCGCGCGATCATGAACCAGGCGCGTACGGTGCGATTGCCCGTGCATGTGATTCGTGAGCTCAACCAGGTGTTGCGCGCGAAGCGCCATCTGGAAAAGAACTCGATGAATTCGGGGGAGGCGGCCGAGCGCCGCGACGCGAGCATCGACGACATCGCTTATCTGACCGGCAAGACCACCGACGAAGTCACCGACATCCTCGCGCTGAACGAGCACACCGCCTCGCTCGATGCGCCGCTCGATCTCGATCCGGCGAGCAGCCTGCTCGATCTGCTGTCGGACGACCAGAGCCAGTCGCCAGACGCCGAAGTGCAGCATCGCGAACTCGAAACACTGACACGCGCATGGCTCGCGCGTTTGTCGGACAAGCACCGCCATGTGATCGAGCGGCGCTTCGGTCTGAATCACATCGAGCCCGCCACGCTCGAGGAGCTGGCCGACGAAATGGGCCTCACGCGCGAGCGTGTGCGCCAGATCCAACAGGAAGCGCTGGTGCGACTGAAGCGCTTCTTTGCCTCAAACGGTGTCCGCAAAGACGCCGTTCTCTGACCTGATGACACCGATTCTTGTTTTCGACATCGAGACGATTCCCGATGTCGCCGGCATCCGCCGGCTTGAAGATTTGCCCGCGTCGATGAGCGACGCCGACGTCGCCGAGCACGCGTTTGCCGCACGCCGCGAAAAAACTGGCAGCGATTTTCTGCCGCATCACCTCCAGCGGGTCGCGGCGATTTCCTGCGTGTTCCGTGACAACAACGGTTTTCGCGTGCGCTCGCTCGGTACGCCCGAGGACGGCGAGGCGACGCTCGTGCAGTCGTTCTATCGCGTGATCGAAAAGTACACGCCGCAACTCGTGTCGTGGAACGGCGGCGGTTTCGATCTGCCGGTGCTCAACTACCGCGCGCTCGTCAACGGCATCCCCGCCTACCGGTTCTGGGATCTCGGCGAGGACGACCGCGACTTCAAGTGGAACAACTACATCAGCCGCTACCACGCGCGACACACCGATCTGATGGACGTGCTCGCGATGTACCAGGCGCGCGCGAACGCGCCGCTCGACGCGCTCGCGAAGATGTGCGGCTTTCCGGGCAAGATGGGCATGGACGGCAGTCAGGTGTGGCAGGCGTTCCAGCAAGGGCGTATCGAGGAAATCCGCAACTACTGCGAGACCGACGTCGTCAATACGTACCTGCTGTATTGCCGCTTCCAACTGATGCGCGGTGGCTTTTCGCCGTCGGAGTATGCTGACGAGATCAGCCTCGTGAAGAACGCGCTCGCGCTGGAAAGCGCGCCGCAGTGGGCCGAGTATCTGGCGGCGTTCGAGCAGTAAGCGCGCGCGAGCAGAGCCTCCGCCGGGGAGCCGCGATCCGGGCCGCGATCCGCACTCGCTCCGCGTGTGGTCCGCACCGCATCGCAGGCAAGCCCGGCGCTTCGTCTACAATCTCGCCTTTCCCCCATAGTTTGTCAGGAAGTCCGCAGGTGTCCCGAACTGCCCCCCAACGTCGCTCGCCGCGGCGCTCATCGAAGCATGCCAGGGCGCACGCCCCGGCGCCGGCGCCCGTCATTACCGGCAACGAACCGCTCATCGAAATCGTTTCGCTCGATATGGAAGCGCGCGGCGTGGGCCGCACCACGAGCGAAGACGGCACGCCAGGCAAGGTCGTGTTCGTCGAAGGCGCGCTGCCGGGTGAACTCGTCAGTTATTCGACGCATCGCAGCAAGCCGAAATTCGAGCAGGCCGAAGTCGTTCAGGTGTTCCGCGAAAGCGTGATCCGCACGACGCCGAAATGCACGTACTTCAACATCTGCGGCGGCTGCTCGATGCAGCATCTCGACATGCGCGCGCAGGTGGCGGTCAAGCAGCGCGTGCTCGAGGACAGCCTGCAGCATCTGGCGAAGCTGCGCCCCGAAACGGTGTTCCGGCCGATTCACGGGCCGTCCTGGGGTTATCGCTATCGCGCGCGGCTCGCGGTGTGCTATCTGCCGGAGCGCGGCGGCATGCGCATCGGCTTTCACGAGAAGAAGAGCAGCTATATCGCCGACATGAAGACCTGCGAGGTGCTGCCGCCGCATGTGTCGGCGATGCTGATGCCGCTGCGTTTCATGGTCCGCAAGCTGTCTATCTACGACCGCATGCCGCAGCTCGAGCTCGCGGTCGGCTCGTCGGTCACGGCGCTCGTCGTGCGCAACCTCGAACCGCTGACGGCCGGGGACGAGCAGGTGCTGCGCGAGTTCGCGGACGAGCACAAGGTGCAGTTCTGGATCCAGCCGGGCGGTCCCGACACGGTCACGCCGCTTTATCCTCTCGACGTGCAGCTCGACTACACGCTGCCCGAATACGGCATCCGTATGCCGTTCAAGCCAACTGATTTCACCCAGGTCAATCACGCGATCAACCGCGTGCTGGTGAGCCGCGCGCTGCGCCTGCTGGCGCCGGCACGCACCGACCGTGTGCTCGACCTGTTCTGCGGGATCGGCAACTTCACGCTGCCGCTCGCGCGAATCTCGCGGGAAGTGGTCGGCATCGAGGGTAGCGAAGTGCTGACCCAGCGCGCGCTCGCGAATGCGGAGCTGAATGGCGTCGCCGGGCATACGTCGTTCGCGTGCCGCAACCTGTTCGAAGTCACCGCCGACGACTTGCGCGCCCTCGGCCAGTTCGACAAGTTCCTCGTCGATCCGCCGCGCGAAGGCGCGCTCGCGATCGCGAAGGCGCTCGCGGAGATCGCGCAGAGCGGCAACGGGCCGCTGCCGACGCGCATCGTCTATGTGTCGTGCGCGCCAGCCACGCTCGCGCGCGATGCCGGGCTGCTCGTGCATGAGGCCGGCTATCGGCTGGTGGGCGCGGGCGTCGTCAATATGTTCCCGCATACGTCGCACGTGGAATCGATTGCGCTGTTCGAGCGCGATTGAGTCTCGCGGCGCGCATAAACGAAAACGCCACGACCGAGGTCGTGGCGTTTTCGTTTTCAGACGAAGGTCAGTGTGCCGTCGGCGCGTGAGGGCTCAGAACTGCCACCACGACTTCGCCGTGCCGGGCCGTGCGTGGCCGGTCACGTACGGGCTGTCGGGGAAGGTGCCGGCCAGCACGCGACGAGTGTCGTCGGCGAGTTGCTGGTTGTTCAGCTTCTCGTACGACAGGATCATGATGTGCAGCGCGTCTTCGATGGCCGGCGCGTTCTTGTACTCGCGCAATGCGAGCTGCGCACGGTTGATGGCGGCGACATAGGCGCCGCGGCGATAGTAGTAGTCCGCGGCGTGGACTTCGTGCGATGCGAGCGCATTCACGATGTAGCGCATGCGCTGCGCGGCGTCCGCCGCGTACTTGCTGTTCGGGAAGCGGTCCACCACGACCTTGAACGCGTCATACGACTCGCGCAGCGACTTCGGATCGCGCTCGCTCATATCCTGGCCCGAGAAGCGGCCGAACAGACCGAGGTCGTCGTTGAAGTGGATCATGCCCTTCAGGTAATACGCGTAGGCGATGTCCGGATGATCCGGGTGCAGCTGGATGAAGCGGTCGATGGCCTGGTCGGCGGCGGCGTTTTCGTTGTCTTTCCAGTTGCAGTACGCGACGTTGATCTGCGCCTGCTGGGCGAAGTGGCCGAACGGGTCGCGGCCCTCGAGCAGCTCGAAATACTTCGCGCACTTGCCCCAGTCACCACCGGTCAGTGCGTCGTTCGCCTCCGTATATAATTTGTTGTTGTTCCACGCTGCCGTTTCGTCGGTCTTCTCCGGCAGGCCGTGGCAAGCCGCAACAGCGACGACGGCCGCGGCGCACGCAATGTATCCGGCCACTTTCCGGGCCGCCTTCTTGATGGCCGCCAAATTGATCGCCGCTTCAGTGATGGTGTTCAAGGCTCGCATTTTCCAGTCTAGCTTTACGTCCAGGTGACCCAGATTCAATGACCCGCTCAAATACTCCAGGCGCCGCAGGCGCCGGGAATAGCAACGAAGATTATAGCGTAAGCGCCGACCCGGCCGACGCGTTGGGCGTCGATTCCCTCGACGACGATTTCTCCGGCGACGCGCTCGCCGCAAGCAGCCCGCAAGGCTCTGCGGCCGCGGCGGCACCCGTGCCCGTGCGCGCGGCCGACGAAGCGCCGCGCAGCGTCGTGGTACCCGACGAACTGGCCGGCGAGCGCCTCGACAAGGTGCTCGCCAAAGTATTCCCGGAGTTCTCGCGCAGCCGTCTGCAAAGCTGGATCGAGGCGCAGCGGGTGCGCGTCGACGGCAAGGCGGCGAAGATCCGCCAGCCGGTGCCGCTTGGCGCAACGATCGAGCTCGTGCCCGATCTGCTGCCCGAGCAGCTCGCCTTCACGCCCGAGCCGGTGCCGCTCGACATCGTCTACGAGGACGACACGCTCGTCGTGATCAACAAGCCGGCCGGCATGGTCGTGCATCCGGCGGCTGGCAACTGGAGCGGCACCGTGCTGAACGGGCTGCTCTACCGCTATGGCGAGTCCGCGGCGGGTCTGCCGCGCGCGGGCATCGTGCATCGGCTCGACAAGGAGACCTCGGGGCTGATGGTGGTCGCGCGCACGCTCGAGGCGCAGACCGACCTCGTGCGCCAGTTGCAGGCGCGCACGGTCAAGCGCCGCTACCTCGCGCTCGTGTGGGGCAACCTGCCCGACGAAGGCACGATCGACGCGCCGATCGGCCGCGATCCGCGCGAGCGCACGCGCATGGCCGTGGTGACGGGCGCGGCCGGCAAGCCGGCGCGCACGCATTTCCGGCGCGTGGCCTCGGCGATCTGGCAGCGTCAGCCGGTCACGGCGATTCACTGCGATCTGGAGACGGGGCGCACGCATCAGATTCGCGTGCATTGCGCGCACATCGGTCATCCGTTGCTCGGCGATCCCGTGTACGGACGCGCGCGCGGCAAGCGCTCGGTCGCGCCGCTGCCAGACGGCTTCGCGCGCCAGGCGCTGCACGCGTGGCGGCTCGGCCTGATTCATCCGAAGACCGGCCGCTCGATGCAATGGCGCGCCGACGTGCCGGCCGACATCGGGGCGTTGTCGGCCGCGCTCGGTCTGGGTCGCGACGACGCGGGCGAGTTCGACGATGCGTATGGCGAGGATGAGGACTACGATGCATCGGTCGACGACGGCGCGTACGATGAAGGCAGCGACCACGACGAGGACGATCACGCATGAGCACCAATCTCCCGGAGCTGGGTTTTGCCGATGTCGTGCAACCCGCATGGAACGTGTCGCCGCGCGTGCGCGCGCTCGTGACCACCCGCGACGGCGGCGTCAGCAACGCGCCGTTCGGCCGCTGGCGCGACGGCGCCGACCAGCCCGGCGGGCTGAATCTGGGCATGAAGACCGGCGACGATCCCGCCGCGGTCGCGAGCAATCGCGCACGGCTCGTCGCGCTTGCCGGAGTTCGCGAGGCCGCGTGGCTCGAACAGATCCATGGCGCCGGCGTCGTCCGCGCCGAGGATGCGATCGCTCACGCGCGCGACCATGGTGCGCCGGCGCGCGCCGACGCGAGCGTCACCGATGCCGCGGGCATCGCGTGCGTCGTCATGGTCGCCGATTGCATGCCGGTGCTGTTGTGCGACGAAGCGGGGCGCGCAGTCGGCGCCGCGCATGCCGGGTGGCGCGGACTCGCGGCGGGCATCGTCGAGCAGACCGCCGCGCGGGTCGCGGCGCTGGCGGGTGTGCGGGCGAGCGAGCTGCACGCGTACCTCGGGCCGTCGATCGGGCCCACCGCATTCGAAGTCGGCGCAGACGTGCGTGACGCCTTCATGACCGGTGCCGACGATGCACAACGCGACGCGACCGCGCAGGCGTTCGTCGCGCATCCCGCGAATGCCGGCAAATATCTCGCCGATCTGCCGGCGCTGGCGCGCCTGCGCCTGCAGCGGCTCGGCCTTACGCGCATCAGCGGCGGCGATCTGTGCACGGTCACGTTGCGCGAGCGTTTTTATTCGTATCGCCGTGATCGCGAGACCGGTCGCATGGCCGCGTTGATCTGGATCGACGAACAGGCGCAATCAATTGCCGATTAATTCGGGATGGCGCGCGGGCGCATCTTGTCATACTTTTAAAATCGAGCCGTGGTTTTATTCCGCGTGAATGCGCACCGGGTCGTTATTCGCGAATCCCACTGCCGACCCGTCGCTGACGGCCCGTTCCGCGGCCTTCACACGCATTTTTTGTTGCGCCGCCGGAAGGCCCGCCGATAGCGCGAATCGCCCGCCGGCTGTGTGGGCGACCGAACGAATAAATATGCTTAAGTGCCATGCGCCCTATGAGTTTTTCGGATTTACCCGCGGCAGGCATCATTTGATTCGTTAAAGCGCGATTTGCCATACAGGGAAAACGATAATTAAAAAACTATCGCACTGCGGCAAAATCGGGAGCAAGCATTGACATGCCTTGTGATGGGGAGCAAGAATGTTCGTTCTAAGCTCTTCGTCGTTCATGGGACAGGGCGTGACGAAGTCGCGAGCAATCGCCACGTGCGCACGGACCTGCCTCTCAACCCGTCCGCAAGGACTTACCGGTCAAAAGCAGGTATGGCAGCATCTCATTCCTCAGCTTCCCCCAGCACCGACTCCTCGAAGGAGCAGACGCAGCAGGCCGGTACGAGTGGTGCATCGTCAGCCGCAGGCATGCAGCAATTTCTCGACGCCTGGATGAACGCCTGGCGTTCGTTCGGCGCGCAGCCCAATGGCACGGCATTTCAGATGCCCTCAATGCCGCAGATACCGGACCTCGCGCAGATGACGGCGGGCTTCCCGCAAATACCGGCGTTTCCCGGCATGCCCGACTTCAGCAAGCTGGCCGCCGGTGCGTTGCCGTCGTTGCCGGGGCTGAGCATTCCCACCGCCGCGATTCCGCCCGAGCGTTTGCAGAAGCTGCAGACCGACTATTCGCGCGAGGCGATGGAGCTGATCCAGCAGGCCACCACGTCGGCGATCAAGGCGCCCGAGCTCAAGGACCGGCGCTTTAGCGCGGACGCCTGGAGCGCGGCGCCCGCCTACGCGTTCACCGCCGCGTGGTATCTGCTGAACGCGCGCTATCTGCAGCAGATGGTCGACGCGCTCGACACCCAGCCGAAAACCCGCGAGCGCATTCGCTTCGCGGTCCAGCAGTGGACAGCGGCGGCCTCGCCGAGCAACTTCTTCGCGCTGAATCCCGAAGCGCAGAAAACGCTGCTCGACAGCAAAGGCGAGAGCTTGCGCCAGGGCGTGATGAACCTGCTCACCGATATGCAGCGCGGCAAGATTTCCCAAACCGACGAATCGCGTTTCGCGGTCGGCGAGAACCTCGCGAACACCGAAGGCTCGGTCGTGTTCGAGAACGATCTGCTGCAGCTGATCCAGTACAAGCCGCGCACGGCGACCGTGCGCGAGCGGCCGCTCCTGATCGTGCCGCCGTGCATCAACAAGTACTACATTCTCGACCTGCAACCCGAAAACTCGCTCGTCGCGCACGGGCTTGATTCGGGCCATCAGGTGTTCCTGATTTCGTGGCGCAACGCGGATCAGTCCATCGCGCACAAGACGTGGGACGACTACATCGGCGAGGGTGTGCTCACCTCGATCGACACCGTGCGCAAGATCAGCGGTCGCGAGCAGATCAATACGCTCGGCTTTTGCGTCGGCGGCACGATGCTCGCCACCGCGCTCGCGGTGGCTGCGGCGCGCGGCGAACATCCGGCCGCGTCGATGACGCTGCTCACCGCGATGCTCGACTTCTCCGACACGGGCGTGCTCGACGTGTTCGTCGACGAGGCGCACGTGCAGATGCGCGAGCAGAGCATCGGCGGCAAGAACGGCGCGCCGCCGGGACTGATGCGCGGCGTCGAGTTCGCGAACACGTTCTCGTTCCTGCGCCCGAACGACCTTGTGTGGAACTACGTCGTCGACAGTTACCTGAAGGGCCGCACGCCGGTACCGTTCGACCTGCTGTACTGGAACAGCGACTCGACCAGTCTGCCTGGGCCGATGTACGTCTGGTATCTGCGCAACACGTATCTCGAGAACAAGCTGCGCGAGCCCGGTGCGCTGACCACCTGCGGCGAGCCGATCGATCTGTCGAAGATCGACGTGCCGACCTTCATCTACGGTTCGCGCGAAGACCATATCGTGCCGTGGCAAACCGCGTATGCGTCGGCGCCGCTGCTCACCGGGCCGCTAAAGTTCGTGCTCGGCGCGTCGGGCCATATCGCCGGCGTGATCAATCCGCCCGCGAAGAAAAAGCGCAGCTTCTGGAAGCTCGATACCGACGCGAACACGCTGCCCGAAAGCGCGGACGAATGGTTCGATGCGGCGACCGAAGTGCCCGGCAGCTGGTGGCCGGAATGGACCGACTGGCTCGATCAGTACGGCGGTAAGAAAGTGAAGCCGCGCGCCAATTTGGGCTCCGACGAATTCCCGGTCATCGAGCCGGCGCCGGGCCGCTACGTGCGGCAACGGGAGTAGGTTCACGCACAGGCTCGACGCGCGCGTACGACATTGCTGTCGACGTCGGCATAGTGCGCAGTCGGCCGGTGCATAGGTGTTTGGCAGGTGAATGAGCGTCTGGTTGATGAAGGCGTGAGAGCAACGCAAGTTGCAACGCAATTTTTAACGTAACGGGCTGTGGCGCAGTTGGCCGGGATGCCCGGAGGATATGGAAATGACTGATGTTGTGATCGTATCGGCCGCTCGTACTGCAGTGGGCAAGTTTGGTGGGTCGCTGGCGAAGATTGCCGCACCTGAACTCGGCGCGCTCGCGGTGCGCGCCGTGCTCGAACGGGCAGGCGTGAAGCCGGAACAGGTGAGCGAAGTTATTCTGGGCCAGGTGCTGACGGCGGGCTCCGGTCAGAACCCCGCGCGTCAGGCGCTGATCAAGGCGGGTTTGCCGGCGGCCGTGCCGGGCATGACGATCAACAAGGTCTGCGGCTCAGGTCTGAAGGCCGTGATGCTCGCGGCCAACGCGATCATCGCCGGTGACGCGGACATCGTCGTGGCAGGCGGCCAGGAAAACATGAGCGCCGCGCCGCACGTGCTGCCGGGTTCGCGCGACGGTTTCCGCATGGGCGACGCGAAGCTGATCGACTCGATGATCGTCGACGGCCTGTGGGACGTCTACAACCAGTACCACATGGGCGTGACGGCGGAGAACGTCGCGAAGGAGCACGGCATCACGCGCGAACAGCAGGACGCGTTCGCGGCGCTGTCGCAGAACAAGGCGGAAGCCGCGCAGAAGGCGGGGCGCTTCAACGACGAAATCGTGCCGGTCGAGATTCCGCAACGCAAGGGCGAGCCGCTGCGCTTCACCACCGACGAATTCGTGCGTCATGGCGTGACGGCCGAATCACTCGCGAGCCTGAAGCCGGCGTTCTCGAAGGAAGGCACGGTCACGGCGGCCAACGCATCGGGTCTGAACGACGGCGCAGCCGCGGTGCTCGTGATGTCGCTGAAAAAAGCGGAAGCGCTCGGCCTCACGCCGCTCGCGCGCATCAAGGCATACGCGAACGCGGGTGTCGATCCGAAGGTGATGGGTATGGGCCCGGTACCGGCTTCGCGCCGTTGCCTCGAGCGCGCGGGCTGGACGCCGGCCGATCTCGACCTGATGGAAATCAACGAAGCGTTTGCCGCGCAGGCGCTCGCCGTGCACAAGCAGATGGGCTGGGACACGTCGAAGATCAACGTGAACGGCGGCGCGATCGCGATCGGCCACCCGATCGGCGCGTCCGGTTGCCGGATTCTCGTCACGCTGCTGCACGAAATGCAGAAGCGCGATGCGAAGAAGGGTCTGGCGTCGCTGTGTATCGGCGGCGGCATGGGTGTCGCGCTCGCGGTCGAGCGCGTTTAAAGTACGCTGGGTACGCCGCGCGCACTCGCGACCGGTCGCGCGCGGTCTTCGCCGGCACAGGCATCTGGCCGCGCGGCACGCCAACTGGCGGTGCGGCGCGCTGCAACAGGTGACTCGTGTGCAGTGCGCGTTGCCAGACGGTCGCCCGGCGGCAACGCGAACCAGCATCAGGTGAGGCACGAGGCCGCCGGCAGGCGCCTCGACAACGATAACGGAGTGTGGTTTATGACACAGCGAATTGCGTACGTAACGGGCGGCATGGGCGGCATCGGCACCAGCATCTGCCAGCGTCTGCACAAGGAAGGCTTCAGGGTGATCGCCGGCTGCGGCCCGAATTCGCCGCGCCGTGCGAAGTGGCTCGACGAGCAGAAGGTACTCGGCTACGACTTCGTCGCCTCCGAGGGTAACGTCGGTGACTGGCAATCGACCAAGGACGCATTCGACAAGGTCAAGGCCGAAGTCGGCGAGATCGACGTGCTGGTCAACAATGCCGGCATCACGCGCGACGTCGTGTTCCGCAAGATGACGCACGAAGACTGGACGGCGGTGATCGACACCAATCTGACCAGCCTGTTCAACGTCACCAAGCAGGTGATCGACGGCATGGTCGAGCGTGGCTTTGGCCGGGTGATCAACATTTCGTCGGTGAACGGCCAGAAGGGCCAGTTCGGCCAGACCAATTATTCGACCGCGAAGGCCGGCATTCATGGCTTTACGATGTCACTCGCGCAGGAAGTGGCGACCAAGGGCGTGACGGTCAACACCGTGTCGCCGGGCTACATCGGCACCGACATGGTCAAGGCGATCCGCCCGGACGTGCTGGAAAAAATCGTCGCGACGATTCCGGTGCGCCGCCTCGGTCAGCCGGGCGAAATCGGCTCGATCGTCGCGTGGCTTGCGTCGGAAGAATCGGGCTTCGCCACGGGCGCCGATTTTTCGCTGAACGGCGGCTTGCATATGGGCTGAGCCATCGGCGCGCCGGACCGGAAGGCGGCGCGCTTCGGCTCAGATGGTTTCGCCGGCGTCCCGGCTGCGCAATGGATCCCGTTGCACAGCCCGGACGCCGTTTCCGCGTTTGCTTAACTCGAGCTTAAAGGCGTTACATGACTACTACTACAAAGAAAACGGCCGAACGACTGATCAAGAAATATCCGAATCGTCGGCTCTACGACACCGAGACGAGTACCTACATCACGCTGACTGATGTGAAGCAACTCGTGCTCGATCAGGAAGATTTCAAGGTGATCGATGCCAAAAGCAACGAGGACCTGACGCGCTCGATCCTGCTGCAGATCATTCTCGAAGAAGAGAGCGGCGGCCTGCCGATGTTCTCGTCGTCGATGCTGTCGCAGATCATCCGGTTCTACGGTCATGCGATGCAAGGCATGATGGGCACGTATCTGGAAAAGAACATCCAGGCCTTCATCGACATTCAGGCGAAGCTTGCCGACCAGTCGAAGAATCTCTATGAAGGCAAGGCGATGAACCCCGAAGTCTGGTCGCAGTTCATGAACATGCAGGCGCCGATGATGCAGGGCATGATGACCAGCTACATCGAGCAATCGAAGAACATGTTCGTGCAGATGCAGGAGCAGATGCAGAATCAGGCGAAGACCATGTTCGCCACGTTCCCGTTTACGCCGGGCGGCGCGGTCACTGCGAGCAATGCGAGCAATGTGAGCAATGCGCCGGCCACGCCGCAGGCCAATCCGGAGACGGAGAAGAAGTGAAGGAGTGAATGGCGGCGAGCTCGCGGGAGTGCAGCCGCCGACGCGCTACAATGGCGGCCCGCGCGTGGGGACGCTTTTCCGTCGGAACCGGATTCCGGCCGCGGCTCGATGTCCGTTGCGTCCACTGCCGGCACACCGCTGCTTGCGCCGTTACCGTTTCTTCCGCTGGGCCCGTCCTATGTTTCAGACCGTCTCCCTGATCGCGTCAGCGTCTTCCGTTGCGAAGGCCGCGCGGCTCATTCTGCTCTGACTCCCCGTTCACCCACACCGCTCATGAGCCGGCTGTTTCTCGCCCCAATGGAAGGGCTCGCTGACTATGTGCTGCGCGACGTGCTGACGAGCGCGGGCGCTTTCGACGGCTGCGTGTCCGAGTTCGTCCGCATCACAGGCTCGCTGCTGCCAACCCGCGTCTACGAGCGCGAGGCGCCCGAAATCCTGCACGCGAGCGTGACCGCCAGCGGCACGCCGATGGTGATCCAGCTGCTCGGCAGCGATCCCGAGTGGATGGCACGCAATGCCGCGTACGCGGCCATGCTGTCGCCCTACGGTATCGACCTGAACTTCGGCTGTCCCGCCAAAGTCGTCAATCAGCACGGCGGCGGCGCGATGCTGCTCGCGAACCCGAAGTTGCTGAACCAGATCGTCTCGGCCGTGCGCGCCGCGGTGCCTGCCGATATCGCGGTGACGGCAAAAATGCGCCTCGGCGTGTCCGACACGTCGCAGGCGATCGAATGCGCGCAGGCGCTCGCGGACGGCGGTGCGGCCTCGCTCGTCGTGCATGCGCGCACGCGCGACGACCGCTATCGGCCGCCTGCGCACTGGGAGTGGATCGCGCGCATCGACGACGCCGTCGACGTGCCCGTCATCGCGAACGGCGAAGTCTGGACGGTGGCGGACTGGCAGCGTTGCCGCTCGGTCAGCGGCTGCGCGGACGTGATGATCGGGCGCGGCGCCGTGTCGGATCCGTTCCTCGCGCAGCGAATCCGCGGGCTCCTCGACCCGTGTCCATCTGCCGACGAATGGCAGCAGGTGCTGGGTTCGATCGTCGGCTACATGAACAAGCTGCGGGCGCATGGCACGCTGACCCATGAGCACGGCCGCGTCAAGAAGTGGCTCAGCTACCTGCAGCGGACCTGGCCGCAAGCCGCCGAACTGCATGCGGCGATCCGGCGAGTGCAGGACTCTGACGAAATTCTTACGGTAATCGGCCAGGCGCTGGCGGCCGGAGCCGCGTCGGCGCCGACGCGTGAGCACCTTTCCAGCGACGAAAATAGCGAGCTGAATCAACCTGGTCCTGCCGAACCCATCCCCGTTTGAAGACTAGAATTCAAAGACTTACGAGCGGTGGCGGTGGCGGTGGCGAACCGCTACAATTCAGGGTTTAACGTCTTCAAGCGGTTCCCCATGTCTTCCACCCCCTCGAACGCTCCGGCCGTGCCGGGCGCCACGCCGAAAGTCGGTTTCGTCTCTCTCGGCTGCCCCAAGGCCCTCGTCGATTCCGAGCAGATCATCACCCAGTTGCGCGCCGAAGGCTACGAAATCTCCGGCACCTATGACGGCGCGGACCTCGTGGTCGTCAACACCTGCGGCTTCATCGACGAAGCCGTGCAGGAAAGCCTCGACGCGATCGGCGAAGCGCTCAACGAAAACGGCAAGGTGATCGTCACCGGTTGCCTCGGCGCGAAGAAGAGCGCGAGCGGTTCGGGGCTGATCGAGGAAGTGCATCCGAAGGTGCTCGCCGTGACCGGCCCGCACGCGCTCGGCGAGGTGATGCAGGCGGTGCACAGCCATTTGCCGAAGCCGCACGATCCGTTCGTCGATCTGGTGCCCGCCGCGGGCGTCAAGCTCACGCCACGCCACTACGCGTACCTGAAGATTTCCGAAGGCTGCAATCACCGCTGCACGTTCTGCATCATCCCGTCGATGCGCGGCGATCTGGTGTCGCGCCCGGTCGCGGAAGTGATGCTCGAAGCGGAGAACCTGTTCAAGTCCGGCGTGAAGGAACTGCTCGTGATCTCGCAGGACACGAGCGCATATGGCGTCGACGTCAAATACCGCACCGGTTTCTGGAACGGTAAGCCGATCAAGACGCGCATGACGGATCTGGTCGCCGCGCTCGGCGAACTCGCCGCGCAATACGGTGCGTGGGTGCGTCTGCATTACGTGTATCCGTATCCGAGCGTCGACGAAGTGATTCCGATGATGGCCGAGGGTGCGTACAAGGGCCACGTGCTGCCGTATCTCGACGTGCCGTTCCAGCACGCACATCCGGAAGTGCTGAAGCGCATGAAGCGCCCGGCCAACGCCGGGAAGGTGATGGAGCGCGTCAAGGCCTGGCGCGAGATCTGCCCCGATCTGACGATCCGCAGCACGTTCATCGCCGGCTTTCCGGGCGAGACCGAAGAGCAGTTCGAGACGCTGCTCGATTTCGTCCGCGAGGCGGAGCTCGATCGCGTCGGCTGTTTCGCGTATTCGCCGGTCGAAGGCGCGAGCGCGAATGAACTCGACGGCGCGCTGCCCGATGAAGTGCGTGAGGAACGTCGCGCGCGCTTCATGGAAGTGGCCGAGCAGGTGTCGGCCAAGCGCATCGCGAGGAAGGTCGGCAAGACGCTGAAGGTGCTCGTCGACGAAATCAACGCGGACGGCGGCATCGGCCGCACCGCGGCGGATGCGCCGGAGATCGACGGCGTCGTCTATATCGCGCCGTCCGCCAAGGCGTCGAAGCGCTACAAGGTCGGCGATTTCGTATCGGTGAAGATCACCGGCGCGGACGGCCACGATTTGTGGGGCGAGGTCTAGGCGATGACGCACAGCGCGGCCGCACAGCCTGAAGCTCACACACCGGACATCCTCGCGCTCGGCGAGGCGATGATCGAATTCAACCAGTCGGCGAAGGATCAACCGAACTACCTGCAAGGCTTCGGCGGCGACACGTCGAACTTCTGCATCGCGGCCGCGCGCCAGGGTGCGAGGACCGGTTTCGTGTCGGCGGTCGGCGCCGATCATTTCGGACGCCTGCTGGTCGATCTGTGGGAGCGCGAGCAGGTCGACACGTCGTTCGTGCGCATCGATGCGCAAGCGTCGACCGGCGTCTATTTCGTGTCTCACGGCCCCAACGGCCACGCGTTCGACTATCTGCGCGCGGGCTCGGCGGCGAGCCGCTATGCACCCGCCGATCTGCCGCGCGACGCGCTCGCGGCGGCGAAGGTTGTCCATCTGTCCGGCATCAGTCTCGCGATCAGCGTCAGCGCCTGCGACGCCGCGCTCGAAGCGATCGCGCATGCGCGCGCGAATGGCGCGCGCGTGAGCTTCGACACCAATCTGCGTCTTAAGCTGTGGCCGCTCGCGCGGGCGCGCGCGGTGATGCTCGAGGCGATCCGCCAGACTGACATCTGCCTGCCGAGCTGGGACGATGTGACCGAACTGACGGGGCTGACCGGCCGTGACGAGATCGTCGATTTTCTGCTGTCGCATGGGCCGGGCGTGGTCGCGCTGAAGCTCGGCAAGGACGGCTCGTATATCGCGACGCCGAACGAGCGGCGCGTCGTGCCGGGCCATGTCGTCGACGCGGTCGATGCGACCGGCGCCGGCGACTGCTTCGGCGGCGCCTTCATCGCGCGCATCGTCGCGGGCGACGATCCATTTGCCGCCGCGCGCTACGCGAACGTTGCCGCCGCGCTGTCCACGCAAGGTTATGGCGCGGTCGCGCCGATTCCGTCGCGCGAGACAGTCGAGCGGCGGTTGGCGAACTAGGTTTTACGTAAGCCGCGCGCGGCGCAGCATGGCCCGCGCTGGTGCAATCATCCAGGCAGACTGGAGAGACAACAGGAGGGACAAGCGATGCAACGGGACGTAGTGGTGGTAAGTGGTGTGCGCACGGCAATCGGCACGTTCGGCGGCAGCCTGAAGGATTTCGCGCCGACCGACCTCGGCGCGCGCGTGGTGCGCGAAGTGCTCGAGCGCGCGAGCGTGTCGGGCGACGAAGTCGAACACGTCGTGTTCGGCAACGTCGTGCACACCGAGCCGAAAGACATGTATCTCGCGCGCGTCGCGGCGATCAACGGCGGGGTCGCGCAGCATACGCCCGCGCTGACCGTGAACCGGCTGTGCGGCTCGGGCTTGCAGGCCATCGTGTCGGCCGCGCAAAGCGTGCTGCTCGGCGATGCCGATATCGCGATCGGCGGCGGCGCTGAAAACATGAGCCGCGCGCCTTACTCGATGCCGGCCGCGCGCTTCGGACAGCGCATGGGCGACGCGCGTCTCGTCGACATGATGGTCGGCGCGCTCAACGATCCTTTCCAGTCGATCCACATGGGCGTGACCGCCGAGAACGTCGCGCGCAAGTACGAGATCTCGCGCGACGCGCAGGACGCGCTCGCGCTCGAGTCGCATCGTCGCGCGGCCCACGCGATCACGAGCGGCTACTTCAAGGAACAGATTCTGCCGATCACGGTTGCGTCGAAGAAGGGCGACGTCGTGTTCGACACCGACGAGCACGCGCGGCTGAACGCAACCGCGGAAGACTTCTCGAAGCTGAAGCCGGTGTTCGTAAAGGACAACGGCACGGTGACGGCGGGCAACGCCTCGGGCATCAACGACGCGGCCGCGGCCGTCGTGCTGATGGAGCGCGGCGTCGCCGAGCGGCGCGGCGTGAAGCCGTTGGCGCGACTCGTGTCGTACGCGCATGCGGGCGTCGATCCCGCGTACATGGGCATCGGCCCGGTGCCGGCGAGTCGCAAGGCGCTCGAGCGGGCGGGTCTCACGGTCGCCGATCTCGACGTGATCGAGGCCAACGAGGCATTCGCCGCGCAGGCCTGCGCGGTCAGCAAGGAGCTCGGCTTCGATCCGGCCAAGGTCAATCCGAACGGCTCGGGCATTTCGCTCGGCCATCCGATCGGCGCGACCGGCGCGCTGATCACCGTGAAGGCGCTGTACGAGCTGCAGCGCATCGGCGGGCGCTATGCACTCGTCACGATGTGCATCGGCGGCGGGCAGGGGATCGCGGCGGTTTTCGAGCGTCTGTGACCGCGCACGGCAGGCCGGCGCGACATAGGTAGCAAGCAGGAACCAGCAACAAGGATCGACGGGATGCAGGAAGCGAAAGTGACGAAGGGTTCGGCAATCCGCACGGCAACGCGCGCCTTGCGCCGGCGCGCCGGCGTGGTGGTGAGTGCCGCCGCGCTGTTGTGCACGGGCATGGTGCTGTGGATGCCGTCGCAGGCGTGGGCGGAAAGCGATGCGGTCAAGGCACTGGCCGCGCCGCCGCCGATCCAGCTGCCGCTGAAACCGAGCCCCGAGTTCGCGAAGTTTCCGCGCTACGTGGGCACGCTCGGCGCGCGGCCGATCGTGCTGCGGCTCGGGCCCAAGACCGACGATCCATCTGGCGTGCACGGCGAGTATCAGTACACCGATAGCGGCGAGGTGATTCTGATCGCCGGCGATCGCGACGGCGATACGCTCGAAGTCGAGGAATCGAACGACGGCACGCATATCACCGGCAACTGGGTCGGCAAGTTCGCGGCGGACGGCTCGCTCGAAGGCGACCGCATGAACGTCGACGATTCGAACCCTCAGGAATTCAACCTGAAGCCGCTGGCGGCAGGGCAGGCGGTGCCGCTGGCCGGTTCGGCCGGCGGTGCGGCGACGAGGCCTGCAGCCCCCTCACCGCAACCGGCCGGGGCCAACGGCGCGGCGGCTCCCGCGCCGGCACCCGCTGCCGGCGGGCACCCAGTGGGCGGCGTCAGCAACCTGCAAACGGGCTACTGATGCGCACGCGCGCCGGGCATCCGGAATCGCGCAGCGCGGCCGTTGCTTCAGGCTCGCTTGACTATGTTTTTCACCGAGCTTCACATGACTGAATCCACATTCAAACATGGCCTGCAGACCCGCATCGTGCGTGCCGAGGACCAGATCACGCCGGGCTTCGAATCGTTCTCGACGCCCGTCACGCGCGCGTCGACGGTGGTGTTTCCCGACCTCGCCGCGATGCGCGCGCTCGACTGGAAAAACGACGCGCAATGGCGCTACGGCCTGCATGCGACGCCGACGCAGATCGCGCTCGCTCAGCGCCTCGCCGCGATCGAGGGCGGCAATCATGCGCTGCTGCAGCCGTCGGGGCTGTCGTCGATTTCGAACGTCTACTTCGGCCTTGTGAAGGCCGGCGACGACGTGCTGATTCCCGATAACGTGTACTCGCCGAACCGCGACCACGGCGACTGGCTCGCGCGCGATTTCGGTATCACGGCGCGCTACTACGATCCGCTGATCGGCGCGGGCATCGCCAGTCTGATCCAGCCGAACACACGCCTGATCTGGATCGAGGCGCCCGGCTCGGTGACGATGGAAGTGCCCGACGTACCGGCCATCACGGCGGCGGCGCGCGCGCGCAAGATCGTCACCGCGATCGACAACACGTGGTCCGCGGGCCTCGCGTTCCGGCCGTTCGACCACGGCGTCGACATCTCGGTGCAGGCGCTGACCAAATACCAGTCGGGCGGCGGCGACGTGCTGATGGGCGCGACGATCACGGTCGAGCGCGACGTGCATGTGAAGCTGAAGGCGGCGCGCATGCGCATGGGCATCGGCGTGTCCTCGGACGACTGCTCGCTGATCCTGCGCAGCCTGCCGAGCATGCAGTTGCGTTTCGCGCAGCACGATCGCGTGGCGCTGTCGCTCGCGACGTGGTTGAAGAGCCGGCCGGAAATCGTCGCGGTGCTGCATCCGGCGCTCGGTGACTGTCCGGGGCACGAAGTGTACAAGCGCGATTTCAGCGGCGCGGGCGGACTGTTCTCGGTGGTGTTCGACGAACGGTACAGCGCGGCGCGGATCGACACGTTTTGCGAGTCGCTCGAACTGTTTTCGCTCGGCTGGAGCTGGGGCGGCGCGCATAGCCTCGCGATGCCGTACGACATCGCGTCGATGCGCACTGCGGCGCAGTGGCCGCGTCGCGGCACGTTGGTGCGCTTCTATATCGGTCTGGAAGACGAGGCGGACCTGCGTGCGGATATCGAGCAGAGCCTGGCCAAGCTGGCTTAACACGCGTTAGCCCTGTTCGACACGTTGTTCGAGAAGCCCGCCGGGATGTCTTCCCGGCGGGCTTTTTGTTGCCCTGAGTATCAGGCAGACCCGACCGTTCGGCCGAATGTTCGATGCCGCGGCGCGACGCTACGATCGTGTGCTTGACGGATAACGTTGCGGCGCTCGGGGGAGGGGCTTGGATGAATCTTTTCTTCTGGCTGTTGCTGAACCTTGCGGTGCCGATTGCCGGGCCGATCTTTACGCTCGCGCTCGTCGCGCCCGCGTATGGCTGGCGCGTTGCCAGGACGATGATTGCGGCGTCGGTCAAGGACGGGCAACTGTTCTGGTGTGCGATCGGACTTTGCGCCGCCGCGATTTATGAGGCGGTGATGGCCTTGGAGCAGGGCAGCGGGGAGACGTCGATGCTTGCGTTGGGGATCGTTGGGTTCTGCGGGTTGGCGTTCGCCTGTTCCATAGCCGTGATGGCGTGCTTACTCAAGGTGCGGCGGGACGGCTTCGCCATCGTTATCGATCACCGGCAGACCGAGTCCGTGGTTGGCGCGCTATCACGTGGGGCGATAGGCACGTCAATTTTCATGACCTGCCTGGCGGCGCTTCTATCCGCGGCCCTGCACATTTACCTCAATTAGTTTTATTGGATAGTGCAGCTCTTATACTTGTTCTGTCTTGTGGAGGAGCTTATGAAACAATTTATCCTGTCATTGGAAATAGGCAAAAATCACGATCGCATCATGAAGGGCGTATTGATCTTCAGCATCCTGATTTCCATCGGCATGTTCGCGCTGTTCCTGCCGGCCATTTTCAACAGATAACGCAACGGTTCGCGCGGCTCGCTAGCGCGTCGGTCGTTGTGCCGACGCGAGCGATAACGGATCCCTCGAGCGCCAGCCTCAAACCAACCGCAACAAACCGTCCAGTCCAACGAAATTGAACGACACGCTGGCTGCTTCCCGCACCACCGGCTTCGCCCGGAATGCAACGGAGAGTCCCGCTTCGGCCATCATTTTCAGATCGTTCGAGCCGTCGCCCATCGCAATTGCGCGCGACGGTTCGAGGCCGAGCGTCGCGCAGGTTTCGCGCAGCGTGCGCGCTTTCACCTCGGCATTGACGATCTCGCCCATCACATTGCCGGTCAGCTTGCCGTCGATAATTTCAAGCGTGTTCGCGCGCATGAAATCGAGCCCAAGGCGCGTCTTCAGCTTCGCGGTGAAGAACGTGAAGCCGCCCGACACGAGCAGCGTTTTCAGGCCCGCCTGTTTCGCGCCGGCCAGCATGCGTTCGGCGCCCGGCGACAACCGCAGCCGCTCCTCGTACACGCGCTCGAGCGCGCTGGCGTCGAGCCCTTTCAGCAGCGCGACCCGACGAATCAGGCTCTCGTTGAAGTCCTTGATCTCACCGCGCATCGCAGCCTCGGTGATCGCCGCGACTTCGGCTTTGAGTCCGCAGAAATCGGCGATTTCGTCGATGCACTCGATCGTGATCAGCGTCGAATCCATGTCCATCGCGACGAGGCCGAAGTCGCTCAACTGGCGGCCGGTTTCGACAAACGCGTAGTCGAGTCGATGCGCATAGCAATACGCTTCGACGTCGGCGCGTTGCGCGAGGTTCGCGTCGGCGATGCGAATCGCGTGCTCGTCGATGACGGCGGCGTGCGAGCCGCGTGCGAGCGCGACGAGCGTTTTGTGGTGGTCGGTGGAAAGGGGGGCGACGCTTTGAATGACGAGGTTCATGGACGACCGGTGACGCGGGAAGAAAAGAGGCGCGTGGCGCGCGGAAAATCCCGCTATTGTATCGGTTCTGTGCGTTGGCCCGTCGCAGGCGGCTGGTCGTCGCGTTGGCTGAAGCGGGCGTTCGGCGCATCGCCGTAACGGAGCAGGCCGAACGAATACGCTCACACGAACCCACCACCCCACCCTGGCGCAACAAGACGCCCCACGGAGACAACGCATGACCCCGGCAACCGCCAGCGAGGCATCCTCCCTTGCCCGCGACTTCGATCTGCGTCATCTGAGCCCGGCGTTCTACGCCGATCCCTATCCGGTCTATCACGCACTGCGCAGCTATGAGCCAATCCGGCGCATGCCCGACGGCTCGCTGTTCCTGACGCGCTTTCGCGACGTGCAGGCGGTCTACCGCGACCCCAAGACCTTCAGCTCCGACAAGACCGTCGAGTTCCGCCCGAAATACGGCGACTCTCTCCTCTACGCGCATCACACCACGAGTCTCGTGTTCAACGATCCACCGCGCCATACGCGGGTGCGCAAGCTGATCGCCGGCGCGCTGACCGCGCGCGCGATCGCGGCGATGGAGCCCGCGCTGATCCGGCTCGTCGACGGCCTGCTCAATGCGGCCGCGCGGCGCGGACGTATCGATCTGATCGGCGAATTCGCGGCGGCGATTCCGGTCGAGGTCATCGGCAATCTGCTCGACGTGCCGCACGATGAACGCGCGCCGCTGCGGGACTGGTCGCTCGCGATACTGGGCGCGCTCGAGCCGTCGCTGACCGACGCGCAGTTCGAGTGCGGCAATCGCGCGGTCAGCGAATTCGTCGACTATCTGCGCGGCCTCGTCGCACGACGCCGCCGCGAGCCGGGCGATCCGCAGCACGACGTGCTGACGCGGCTGATCCAGGGGGAGGGGCCGGACGAGCAGCTATCTGAAGCCGAACTGCTGCAGAACTGCATTTTCATCCTGAACGCCGGGCATGAAACGACCACCAACCTGATCGGCAACGGGCTCGTCACGCTGAGCGAGTGGCCTGACGAGCGTGCCGCGCTGCTGCGCGAGCCGGAGTTGATCGGCACCGCGGTCGAGGAGTGCTTGCGCTTCGAGAGTTCGAACCAGCTCGGCAATCGCATGGCCACCGTCGATACCGAGATCGGCGGCGTCGCGCTCGCGCGCGGCACGCCGGTCACGCTGTGCATCGGCGCGGCCAATCGCGATCCCGAGCAGTTTGCCGAGCCGGACCGCTTCGATATCCGCCGCGACCCGAACCGGCATCTCGCGTTCGGGTTCGGGATTCATCAGTGCGCGGGTCTGTCGCTGGCGCGGCTGGAGGCGCGGATTGCGATCGGGCGCTTCGTGCAGCGCTTCCCGGCGTATCGCGTCGATGGTGAGCCGACGCGGGGCGCTCGCGTGCGGTTTCGCGGGTTTGCGTCGGTACCGGTCCTGCTCGAGCCTTGATGCGGGCGCCGCATAGACCGCGCGCACCAGGAAAACCGTAGGTTTTGCCGCCTCGTCGCAAGACTTACAACCCCATGACGGCACACCGCCGAGCCGACCCGCTCCTGCTTTACGCGTGGCAGCAGCGTCGAGCGCGCCGAAACGCGGGCACGCTTGCTGCTTCGCCTGATATCTCAGGGCCATGGGACAGGGGAGCGCGCGATGGCACACATGATCTGGAAGGGCGCAATCAGTTTCGGGCTCGTCCACGTACCGGTGCAGCTTTATCCGGCGACGCAGTCGGAGAAGGTCGGCTTCAATCTGCTCGACAAGCGCACGATCGATCCGATCGGCTACAAGCAGTTCAACAAGCGGACCGGCAAGGACGTGACCCGCGACAACATCGTGCGCGGCTTCGAGTACGAGAAGGATCACTACGTCGTGCTGTCGGACGACGAAATCCGTTCGGCGAACCCCGAGTCGACGCAGACGGTCGACATCCTCGCGTTCGTCGACGCCCCCGACATCTCGTTTCTCTATCTCGATACGCCGTATTTCCTGACGCCCGACCGCAAGGGTGAAAAAGTCTATGCGCTGTTGCGCGAGGCGATGACGGCGTCGGGCAAAATCGGCGTCGCGAGTGTCGTGCTGCACAACAAGCAGCATCTGGCGGCGCTGATTCCGCTCGGTCCGATGCTCGCGCTGAACACACTGCGCTGGGCCGACGAGGTGCGCAATTTCGACGAATTCAACGTGCCGCCCGAAGGCATGAAGGCCGCCGGCGTGTCGGCGAAAGAACTCGACATGGCGAAAAAGCTGATCGACGACATGAGCGAGACGTGGGACCCGATGCAGTATCACGATACGTTTCGCGACGACATCATGGCGCTCGTCGAGCGCAAGATCCAGGCGGGCAAGACCGAGGAGGTCGTCGAGGTCGAAACGCCGCACGAGTCGCGCAAGTCCGCCGACATTCTCGACCTGTCCGATCTGCTGCGCCGCAGTCTTGGCCGCGGCAAGGGCAAGCAGGCCACCACGGGCCGCAAGCGCGCCGCCGACGAGGACGAGGATCAGAGCGATAGCGAGGCCGAGTCCGATGAAGAGGCGGCCGCGCCCGCGCGCAAAAAACCGCGCGCGGCAAGCACGGCGCGCAGTCGCAGCGGCAGCGGCGGCAGCGGGCGCGCGACGTCGAAAACCACCGCAACGTCCCGCAAACGGCGCGCGGCGGCCTGAGCGCGCGGCCGAGCCGTCTATGGCACCAAACGCACCGGAGTCATCGCCATGAACGACCGGCTCGAGCACTATCATCGCAAGCGCCGCTTCGAGGACACGCCGGAGCCGGCCGGCGCGACGACCCGCGAGCGCGCCGCGAGCAAGACCGGCAAGCGCGCGACGCGTGCCGCGCCCGATACGCTCTCCTACGTGATCCAGGAGCACGACGCGCGGCGTCTGCACTACGACTTCCGGCTCGAACTGAACGGCGCGCTGCTGTCGTGGGCGGTTCCGAAGGGGCCGAGCCTCGACCCGTCGGTCAAGCGGCTCGCGGTGCACGTCGAGGACCATCCGGTCGAATACGGTACCTTCGAGGGCGAGATTCCGCCCGGCAACTACGGCGCGGGTACCGTGATCGTGTGGGATCGCGGCACGTGGGAGCCGGCGGGCGGCGCGGCCGAAGCCGCGCGGTCGTATGCGGCCGGCAAGCTCAAGTTTCATTTGCACGGCGAGAAGCTGCATGGCGGCTGGACGCTCGTACGGAGCCACATGCGCGGCAGCGGCGACAAGGAGCAATGGCTGCTGATCAAGGAGCGCGACGAGGAAGCGCGCGACGAAAGCGACTACGACGTGCTGAAGAAGCTGCCGGGCAGCGTGCTGGCCGACGGGGCTTCGAAAGGCAGGAAAACGAAGCAATCGACAGCGCAGACGAAAACCTCGCGCGACGGCAAGGCCACGAGCGCGGGCAAGCCGGCGAAATCCGCATCCTCGCGCCGCGCAGCCGATCCCAAACGCCCCGACATCGTCGCGACGCGCAGCGCGCAGTCGCTACGCGAACTCGCCGCATCGCCATCGATCGAAGGCGCGGTCGCAGCGGCCTTGCCCGCGAGCCTGAAGCCGGAGCTGGCGACGCTCGTCGACAGCGCGCCGCCAGGCGATGACTGGCTCTACGAAATCAAGTTCGACGGCTACCGCGTGCTCGCGCGCATCGACCACGCGTCGAAAGCGAAGGGCGGTGCCGTCAGCGTTTTCACGCGCAACGGCAACGATTGGACCGCAAAGTTCAGCAAGCAGATCGAGGCTCTCGCGGCACTCGATGTGCAAAGCGCGTGGCTCGACGGCGAAGCGGTCGTGCTCGATGAACGCGACGTGCCCAACTTCCAGTTGCTGCAAAACGCGTTCGATGCGCATCGCCCGCAGGACATCGTGATCTATCTGTTCGATCTGCCGTTTCTGAACGGCTACGACCTGCGCGACGTGCCGCTCGAACAGCGCCGCGCGATTTTGCGGGCGCTGCTCGAAGGCGTCGACGATCGCGGGCTGCGCTTTTCGAACGACTTCGCGTTCAGCGCCGACGAGTTGCTCAGGAGCGCGTGCGATATGGCGCTCGAAGGCATCATCGGCAAGCGGCGTGACGGCAGCTATGTGTCGGGCCGCTCGCCGTCGTGGATCAAGCTGAAGTGCCGGCGCCGCCAGGAGTTCGTGATCGGCGGCTATTCGGAGCCGGGCGGCAGCCGCGCGGCGTTCGGCGCGCTGCTGCTCGGCGTCTACGACGCCGATGGCCGGGTGCAGTACGCGGGCCGCGTCGGCACCGGCTTCGACGCGGCGCTGTTGCGCTCGGTCAAACAGGCGCTCGACGCGCACGCGAGCAAGCGCATGCCGTTCGCGAGCACACCGCGCGAGCGCAGCCGCACCCCCGTGCATTGGGTCGAGCCGGTGCTCGTTGCCGAATGCAACTTCGCCGAATGGACGGGCGACGGCATCGTGCGCCAGGCGTCGTTCGTCAGCCTGCGCGACGACAAGCCGGCGCGCCAGATCGTCAGGGAAACCGCCCGACAAGGAGCCGACGTGCAACAGCAAACCGAAACCGCCACCACCGATACGCCGCAAACAGGCGCGCCGAAAAAGCGCGCAACCAGCAAGACCGCCGGTGCCGCCAGGCCCGCCGCCAAGGAAAGCGCGCCCGCCCGAACCACGGCAACACGCTCGCGTGCACAGAGCGAAATCGCCGGCGTGCGCATCTCGCATCCCGATCGCGTGATCGACAAGAGCAGCGGCGCAAGCAAGCTCGAACTGGTGCAGTACTACGAATCAATCGCCGAATGGATGCTGCCGCATCTGCGCGAGCGGCCCGTCGCGCTGGTGCGCGCGCCCGAGGATATCGGCGGTGAGCTGTTCTTCCAGAAGCACAGCCAGAAGCTGTCGATTCCGCACGTCACGCAGCACGAGGGACTCGATCCGGGCCATCCTCCGCTGATCACGATCGACACGCTCGCCGCGCTGGTCGGCGCCGCGCAGATGGGCACCGTCGAGTTTCATACGTGGAATGCGGTCGCGTCGAATATCGAAAAGCCCGATCGCATGGTGTTCGATCTCGACCCGGACCCGTCGCTCGGCTGGGAACGCATGGTCGAGGCCGCGCAACTGACCCGCTCGCTGCTCGACGAACTGGGCCTGAAGTCGTTCTGCAAGACGAGCGGCGGCAAGGGCTTGCACGTGGTCGTGCCGCTCGCGAAGCAGGCCGGCTGGGACGAAGTGAAGGATTTCTCGCAGGCGGTCGCGCAGCACATGGCGACGACGCTGCCGCAGCACTTCAGCGCCAGGATGGGCGCGCAGAATCGCAAGAAAAAGATTTTCATCGACTATCTGCGCAACAACCGTGGCTCGAGCACGGTGGCCGCATTCTCGGCGCGCGCGCGGCCGGGGCTCGGGGTGTCGGTGCCGCTCGCGTGGGACGAACTGGAGAGCACGACGAGCGGCGATCAATGGGGCATCCGCAACGTCCACGAGCGCGTGGACGGCCTCGGAAACGACCCGTGGGCCGGCTACGCAAAGACGCGTCAGCGCATCACCGCGGCGATGAAAAAACGTCTGGGCGTCGCGTGATGAGCGCGCGTCCGGGTGGCTGAATCCAACCCGCGAATGCGCCGTGCGTACTTGGCGCGCGAACGCGCTTCGCGAAGGAGCAATGCAATGAAGACCCTGCCGCAATCGACCGATGGCGACGCGCAAGCCGACCCGCACGCGAACAAGGATCCGAAGTCGTTGCAGGAAGCCGCGGCGCCGCTGCCGCATGAAGCCGACCAGCATCCCGAGTCGCAGCACGAGGACGAGCCGCGCCATGTCGGCAAGCAGGCGCATGACGACATCGAGCATGGGCAGCAGGATACCGACCGCCGCGGCGGCGGCGAGTATCAGCAACGCACGCAGAACGACGCGCATGCCGATGTGAACTCGGATCGCAAGCAGGGCGGCGCAAAGGTCGGCAAGCGCTGACGCGGCGTAGCGGGCATCGCGCCTACGCGCCCGCCAGGCCAACCGGCTCGCGATCCCAGTACGGCGGATCGCCGAAATGCGTGGCGACGAAGTCGATGAAGGCGAGCGTCTTCGGCGGCACGAACGCGCGGCTTGGATACACGGCCCAGATCGCGACGTCGTCCGCGAGAGGATAGCTGTCGAGCACGCTGACGAGTTTGCCGCTGCGCAGATAGGGCGCCACGTCCCATGTCGATTTCAGCGCGATGCCGAAGCCCGCGAGCAGCGCGTCGCGAATCACCTCGCCGTTGTCGGTGACGAGGCGTCCGCTCACGCGCACGTCGAGCGGGCCGGCGGGCGTCACGAAGCGCCAGTCGCGCTGCGCCGACAGGATGATGCACTCGTGCCCCGCGAGATCCGACGGATGATGCGGCGTGCCGCGCGCGGCCAGATAGGCGGGGGCCGCGCACAGCACGCGGCGGTTGACCGCGAGCCGCCGGGCGACCAGCGACGAATCCTTCAGCACGCCGACGCGAAGCGCGACATCGATTCCCGGGTCGACCAGATCGACCACCTGATCGGTCAGGCGCAGATCGACGCTGACCCCCGGATAGCGGCGTAGAAACTCGCTGATCACCGGCGACACATGCTGACGCCCGAACGACGACGGCATCGACACGCGCAGCCGTCCCTGCGGCTCGGCCTGCGCGCGGCCGACCGATGCGCGCGCTGCGGCGGCCGCGTCGAGCAGCGCCTCGGCGCGCGTCATGAACACTTCACCGTCCTGGGTGAGGCTGATGCGGCGCGTGGTCCGATGCAACAAACGCGCGCCGAGGATCTTTTCGAGTTGTGCGATCCGCGCGCTCGCGACCGCCGCCGAGAAACCGAACTCGCGCCCGGCCGCCGACACGTTGGCGAGCAGCGCGGCACGCACGAACAACGCGACGTCGAGCAGATCGAGCCGTTCGCGTTCGCTGGGCACGGACCGGCCGGCCGGGCTTGAATCGTCCATTATTCTGAAAAACCAAAAAATGATTCAGTGATTATGGCTGTTTTATCAGAATAAGAACCATCCTACGATACGAGTCATGCGTCACATCAACCGAACCCACAAGGAGCACCCATGAAAGCCGTCGGACTCTACCGTTATCTGCCCATCGATCACGCCGAAGCGCTCGTCGACGTCGAGATCCCGAAACCCGAAGCGACCGGCCGCGATCTGCTGGTCAAGGTCGAAGCCATTTCCGTGAACCCGGTCGACACCAAGGTGCGCGCGCCGAAAGACACGCTCGAGAAGACGCCGCGCGTGCTCGGCTGGGATGCGGCCGGCACCGTCGTCGCGGCCGGGCCCGAGGTCACGCTGTTCAAGGTCGGCGATCCGGTGTTCTATGCGGGCAGCATTACGCGGCCGGGGGCCAACAGCGAGTTTCATCTGGTGGACGAACGGATCGTCGGACACAAGCCGGCGTCGCTCGATTTCACGCACGCGGCCGCATTGCCGCTGACCGCGATCACTGCGTGGGAAGCATTGTTCGATCGCCTCGGCGTATCGCCGCAGGGCGCCGACGCAGGCCGTACGGTGCTGATTTTCGGCGGGGCGGGCGGGGTCGGCTCGATCGGTATCCAGCTCGCGAAGCAGCTCGGCAAGCTGCAGGTGATCGCGACCGCGTCGCGGCCCGAATCGGCGAAATGGGCACGGGAGCTCGGCGCGGATCACATCGTCGATCATTTCGGCGATCTGCCCGCGCAGATGAAGGAGATCGGCATCGAGCAGGTCGACTACGTGCTGATCTTCAACGACACCGACCGCAATTTCCCGGCCGCCGCGCAACTGATCAAGCCGCAAGGCGGCATCTGCACGATCGTCGAGAACAGCGCCGCCGTGCCCGTCGAATTGCTGAAGGCGAAGAGCGCCGCGTTTCACTGGGAGTTCATGTTCACCCGCTCGATGTTCGGCACGACCGACATGATCGAGCAGCACAAGCTGCTGACCGAGGTCGCGCGGCTCGTCGATGCCGGCACGTTGCGCACGACGCTCGGCCAGGACCTCGGCCGCATCAACGCGGAGAATCTGCGTCGCGCGCATGGGTTGCTCGAAGCAGGACGCGCGATCGGCAAGCTGGTGCTGACCGGCTTCTGAGATGAAATCGACGCGCAGAAAGCGCGTCGCCGCAAGCGGGTTAACACCCGGGCCGACACGACACGCGCGGCAGCGCGCTTGGCGTTAGACTGACGACGCAGCATGCCAAAACGGTTGCGTGTCTTGCGGCGAGGCCAGCCGGTATGAACCGGCCGGCCCTCGGCAGTGCGTGAACAGTGCACAGGCAGTCGCGTCGACGCGAGCGCGCAGCGGCACAACAACGAGGTGACAGTATGAGCTTCAGCTTCAAACTCTCCGCCGTTTCCGTTGTCGCTTCTCTCGCCTGCGCGCTCGTGCCGGCTGCTCGCGCAGCCACGCCGATCACGGTGACCAACAAGGCCCCGCTCGACGGTCCGATCCGCTACACCGTTCGCGTCACGTCGAAACAGTTCGGCAATTCCCAGGAGACCCGCACGATCCGCTCGGGCGAATCGGACGACTTCACGTGGAAGACCGTGCCGCCCGGCGGTCCGGTGGCCGCGACGGACGCATGCCCGGACTATGCGTCGCTGCCGGTCGACGAGAATGGCGCGATGATCCGCCAGACGCAGATCCGCTTCTCGCCGGTGGTGTCGAGCGACGGCACCGCGGCCGTCCAACTGAACTTCCAGGCGCAGACGCCGCATGGCGTGAAAACCGTGACGAGCGGCGGCAAGACGCTCAAGTGTCCGAACGATGTGAGCGTGAGTCAGATCGTGCGTTTCACGATGCCGGTCAACGGCACGACGAAAACGCTGACGCTGACCGACGGCACGGAGATCGCCGTCACCGCGAAGCGGTGAAGGTTCGAGCGTGCGGCGTGATGGCCGCGTGCGCGAGCGTAGCACGCGCTAGCGCGTCATCCTTATGCGTCATTCTTTGCGTGCCTCACGCTCGACGAGCCGCGCCGGCAAGAACTGATGCTCGGCCGAAAAGAGCCGCCGGTACGTGAGCAGCACCGCGCCCACGGTCCCCAGCGCCGACGCCGCCGCGATCAGAAACATGATGACGATCTGATAGCGCACCGCCTGCAATGGCGACTGCCCGGCCAGCACCTGACCGGTCATCATGCCCGGCAAACTGACAACGCCGACCACCGCCATCTGGTTCAACGTCGGCATCATGCCCGCGCGCACCGCCTGGCGCGCCGGCGCCTGCGCGGCTTCCCAGCGTGTCGCGCCGAGCGCGAGCGCCATGTCGACGCGGTCGCGCCGCGCGGTCAGCTCCTCGGTCATCCGCTCGATGCCGAGCGATACACCGGTCAGCGTGTTGCCGAGGATCATGCCGAGAATCGGAATCGCATATTGCGGCGCGTACCACGGATGGATGCGGATCACGACGAACAGTCCCACCGCGGCCACGAGCCACGAGCTGAGCCAGATCGACAGCACGCTGTCGGCGCGTTGTCCGGCATAGGTGTGGCTGCCGCGCTGCGCGCCGGCGAAACCGGCGATCAGCGTCATCACGATCATCAGCGGCAGCACCACGTACCAGCGAGCGAAACTGAACACCCAGCCGAGCACATAGCCGATCGCGAGCAACTGGACCACGGTGCGCAGCGCCGCCCATGCGAGCTTGCGCTCGAGATCGAGCTTCAGCGCGACCGACACCGCGCCATTCACGACGATCAGCAGCGTCGCGATCGCGACGTCCCATAAGCTCAGATTCTGCAGGCTCATTGGCGGGGCTCCCGACGCTGGTCGGCGGGAGCGCGTTGGTCCGCATCGCGCCGCACGCAAGTGTGTTCGGCCAGTACGCCGGCGCGCATCGTCAGATGCCGTTCGCTCATGCGTGCCGCCTGCTCGACATCGTGCGACACCCACATCGATGCGTGAGCGCCCGGCGCGGCATCGAACCACGCCTGCACGAGCGCTTCGATCGCGCGCGACGACGCCGGATCGAGCGATGCGGTCGGCTCGTCGAGCAACAGCACTTCGGGCGCGAGTTGCAGCACGCGGATCAGCGCGGCGATCTGCGCTTCGCCACCCGATAATTCGCTTGCGCGCTTGCCGAGAAAGTCCTCGCCGCGGCCGGCCTGCATCGCAAGCCTGGCCGCGCACGCGCGATCGAAGCGCGCGTCGCGATATGCCCGCAGCTCAAACGGATAGCGCAGATTGTCTTCGACGCTGCCGTCGATCAGCGCGGGCCGCTGCCGGATATACGCGATTGCGCGCCGGTAGCGCGGAATCCGCGCACGCTCGAGCGGCGCGCCATGCCACAGGATGCGCCCCGCATCGACCGGATCGAGCAGCGCGAGCGCGCGCAGAAGCACGCTCTTGCCGGAGCCGGACGGTCCGGTAATCGCGACCCGCTCGCCGGCGCGCAGGGCGAAGGTGGTCGGCTGCAACAGCGTCTGGCCGCGCTGCGCATCGCGCCGTACGATGCCGTCGGCGAGGACGAAGGGAACATCGGTCATGGTTGGAACGCCGTGGGGAGGGTGTGCCGGTGGGGCTGTCGGTAAAGCGTGCGCCATGATAAAGCGACGAGGCGCAACAGCGCACGACCGACGCGGCGATTCATGCTCGCGCGCCAGGTACGATAACTGCTGCACGGTGCACGACGTGGAACAACACGCGGAGCTTTTCAATGGCAGGGTCGAGCGGCACCGGACGACGGGTCGGAAAAATCTTTGCATGGCTGCTGGCGGCGCTCGTGATCCTGATCGTCGCGCTCGTCATCTTCATCCTGAGCTTCGACTGGAACCGCGCGCGGCCTTACATCGACGACAAGGTCAGCCAGGCGATCGGCCGGCCGTTTGCGATCAACGGCGACCTGAAGGTGGGCTGGCGTCATGCGGTCGGCGAGACCGGCTGGCGCGGCTGGGTGCCCTGGCCGCGCTTTTCGGCGGCCAACATCACGATCGGCAATCCCGACTGGACCAAACAGCCGCAGTTCGCGACGCTCGACGAAATCGACTTCGAGGTCGAGGTGCTGCCGCTGCTCGCGCACGACATCGAGATTCCGGCGATCAACCTCGTGAATCCGACGGTCGATCTGGAACGTCTTGTCGACGGGCGCAATAACTGGACCTTCAAGCTGCCGTCGTCGAGCAGACCCACCGAGTGGAAGCTCGATCTGCACGATATCGCGTTCGCGAAGGGCAACATCGCGCTGTCGGATCAGCAGAAGAAGGTCGAGGTGCAGATGGTCGTCGATACGCTCGGGCAGCCGATCCCGATCGGCGACGCGCTGAAGCAGCAGGAAGAGGCCTCGCGCAGCGCGTCGGCTCAGGCCGTCGGCCGGGCGGGCGCGCGCCAACTCGCCGCGCAGGCCGAGGCACAGGCGGCCTCGGAGGCGAAGGCGGCTTCCGCAGCGGCGGCTTATGAAGCGGCGGCGCAGGCGTCGGGCGCATCGGGCGCATCCGCAACGTCGGGCGTGGCCGCGAGTTCCGGCGCGCTCGCGACGAGCGGCGCCGCCGCACCGGCCGAAACCACCAGCGGGAGCGCCAGCCCGGCCGCGGCTGTCTCGGGGGCGAGCGGCACCGCACCTGGCGCCAGGCGCGCGACGCCGCTTTATGCGATCGGCTGGACCGTCAAGGGCACCTACAACCGCACGCCGGTGTCGGGCAGCGGCAAGCTCGGCGGCGTGCTCGCGCTGCAGGACGCGAACCGGCCGTTCCCGGTGCAGGCCGATGTCAAAGCCGGCGATCTGCATATCGCCTTCGTCGGCACGCTCACCGATCCGGCGCGTCTCGGGGCGCTCGATCTGCGTCTCTGGCTGCAGGGCAACAGCATGGCGCGCCTGTATTCGCTGACCGGCGTGACCTTGCCCGAGACCCCGCCGTACGCGACCGAGGGTCGTCTGATCGGTCAGTTCAAAGCGAGCGGCAACGTGTTCACGTATGAAAACTTTACAGGCCGGGTCGGCGGCAGCGATCTGAACGGTTCGTTGACCTATACCGGGCGCGAGCCACGTCCGCTGCTGCAGGGCGAACTCGAGTCGCATCTGTTGCAGTTCTCGGATCTCGCGCCGGTGATCGGCGCCGATTCGAATGCGAGCAAGGCGAGGCGCGGCGACGCGGCCGCGCAGCCGAGCAACCGCGCACTGCCGGTCGAGGAGTTCCGCACCGAGCGCTGGAAGGCGATCGACGCCGACGTCAAGTTCACCGGCCGGCGCATCATCAAGAACGCGAACCTGCCGATCACGGATCTGTACACGCACGTCGTGATGACCGACGGCGTGCTGTCGCTCGTGCCGCTGAAGTTCGGCGTCGCGGGCGGCTCGCTCGCGTCGGACATTCATCTCGATGGCAGCGCGGCGCCGCTGAAGGGGCGCTTCGCGATGTCGGCGCGGCATCTGAAGTTGAAGCAATTGTTCCCGAGCTTCAAGACGATGCAGAACGCGCTCGGCGAGATCAACGGCGATGCGTCGCTGTCCGCGACCGGCAATTCGCCGGCGGCGCTCGCGGCGACTTCGAACGGCGAGTTGAAGGCGCTCGTGACCGACGGCACCGTGAGCCGTCTGCTGATGGAGGCGGCGGGGCTGAACGTCGCGAACGTCGTCTATGAAAAGCTGTTCGGCACGCGCGACGTGAAGATCAACTGCGCGGCCGCCGATTTCGTCGCGACCGAGGGCGTGCTCGAAGCGCGCGTGTTCGCGCTCGATACCGGCGACGCGGTGATCAACATCGACGGTCACGTGAATCTGCGCGACGAGACGATGGACCTCGGCGTGCATCCGCATACGAAGGGCTTCCGGGTCCTTTCGTTGCGCTCGCCGCTGTACGTGAAGGGCACCTTCAAGGATCCGCACGTCGGCGTCAATGCGGCCGCGCTCGCGTTGCGCGGCGGCGCGGCGGTCGGGCTCGGGCTGATCAATCCGTTCGCGGCGCTGATCCCGCTGCTCGCGCCGAGCAACAACAAGCCGCTGCCGTGCGCGCAATTGCTCGCGCAAGCGCGGCAGATGCCGAAGGCGCCGCCGCCGGGCGTCAAGCAACAGCCGAAGGCGCCGATATCGCTCGAGGGCGCGCCGGTCAACAAGTCTTCGGGCGGCGCGTCGTCGCCAGCCGCGGTGGATCGTAAGCCCGCGACGCAGTCGCCGGCGAGCGCGGCCGAATACAAGGGCAACTGATGCGCGGCGAGCGCGTCGATGATGCGATCGCCGAATCAACGGCATGATGCCGCGTGAGGAACTGCGCGCGGTTGCCGTCGAGCCAGGGTTTCGATGAAGCGAAGAGAACGACCTGTCAGCAGCCCTGAACTTCAGGGTGCCCGATTGGCCTATCTGAGCGAGCGTGGTGTTGCATCGCCCGACGCATCCTGGCGACGCACGCCGCGCCGGGTACCGATTCGTGTCGCGCCGAACTCCGTCAGAATCTTGCCGCGCGCACGGCTCGCGAACACGAGGAAGCCGAAGCCGTCGGCCTCGTACCAGTAGCCGCCGTTCTCGAGACCATCGAGCGGCTGCTCCAGCGCGTTGGTAATGGATTCGAGGCAGCGCCGCCGCAATTCGGCTGGTGCGGGGTAGGGCGGCTGTGCGCCGCGCACACTGCATAGAAGCACGTCGAGTCCGGGCAGCACGTGTGCATAGAGCACCGGTTCGTCCTGCGCGCGAGCCCGCGCAATCTTGGTGTCGAGTTGACCGAACGGCTTGAAATGCCGCAGAACCGCGAGGAACGACTCGTCGCCGTCCACCTTCGCGCGCCTACGCTTTTTCGGGAAGGACATAAAAATTCGCCTGAAAAAGAATTGCAAGAATCGCTGCGTCTTCATGCGACCACTCCCGGCTTTCGCGCGCCGCACGTCGATGTTTTATAGCATACGACAAGGCCGGATTCACGATGATTCGACGCTACCGCATCGCCCCACCGCCTCCCGCACGAATCATGCCGAACCGCCTCGCCGCGCGCATTCGCATCCCAGCACACCTTGTCTCCATCATAGACGCAGGCGGCGCGGAAAAAACATCCCATCCCAATAAAAAAGTCATTTTTGTGTGGTCGAGCGCCTGCTGGCGCGTCGTTGAAATATCTCCGATTCACGTCGATAATGGCCCGTCCAGCCGCGCGGCGCCCGCCTTGCAGGGCGCGACGGGTGCGCGCGAGCCCCGCCGTTCGAGTGACAGCCTGAACCACAGCCTGAACGCCCTGACGGAACCATGAAACTATTCACCAAAGGTCTGCTGCTGATCGCGATACCGAGCGTGGTCGAACTCGCGCTGCTCGGGGTCGTCTTCGATACCCAGGAGCGGACCGCGCAGGCCGCGCGATGGGTCGACAACAGCAAGCAGATCCTCTACGAGTCGTCGGCCATCGTCGATCCGCTGCTGCGTCAGGCCGCGCGCGTGCGCACGGCGATGGTGACGGGCAGCGCCTCGCTGATCGACCGCCATGCGGTGTGGGTCGACCTGAATGACCGGCTCGCGAAGCTCGATGCGCTCGTCGCCGAAACGCCGGCCCAAGCCGAGCGCGTGCGCAGCATGCGGCACGCGATCGACGCGTATCGCGAACAGAGTGTCGCGATCTCGCAGGCATTGCACGAGGGGCGCAGTCTACGCCCCTATATCGCGCTCGAAACCGGCGAGTTGCCGGAGCAGATCGCCGTGTTCCGCGACGAGTTGGCCCAGTTCGGCGCGGCGGCGTCGGAGCTCGACGTCGAGCGCTCGAGCGCGCTCGGCGAGCGGCGCGAGCTTCAGCAGCGCGCGCTGATCGCCGCGGTGTTCGGCTCGATGCTGATCTGGGCGGTCACCGCCTTCGGGTTCGCGCGCGGCATCGGCCAACGCCTCGAAGTGCTGACCGATAACGCCGAGCGGCTCGGCAGCGGCCGGCCGCTCGCGGCGCCGTTGTCGGGCAGCGACGAAATCGCCGCGCTCGACACGGTGCTACATCAGACCGATGCGCGTCTGCGCGAGGCGGAAGCCGGGCAGGAGGCGCTGAAGACGGAGCTCGAAGCACGCGCGCGCGAACTGGCGGCCGTCAATGAGGAATTGCGCCAGGAAACGCAGGACAACGAGATGTTCATCTACAGCGTGTCGCACGATCTGCGCTCGCCGCTCGTCAATCTGCAGGGGTTTTCGAAAGAGCTGCACGTGTCGTGCGACGAACTCGACGTGCTCGTCGGACAGGCTCGTCTGCCGGAGAACGAAGCACGGCGCATGACGCAGATCCTCGATGGCGACGTGCGCGAGTCGTTGCACTATTTGCGCACCGCGGTCGCGCGCGCGGCAGCGATCATCGACGCGCTGTTGCGCATCTCGCGCGCGGGACGGCTCGAATATCAGTGGCAGCGGGTCAGCGTCGAGCGCGCGGTGGCGCGAGTCGTCGATGGGCTGCAAGGCACGATCGAGCAGCGCGCCGCGAGCGTCACGCTGCGCGAGCTGCCGCCCGCATGGGGCGATCCGGCGGCGGTCGAGCAGATCTTCGGCAACCTGATCGGCAATGCGCTGACTTTCCTCGATCCGGCGCGCCGCGGGCGCATCGAGGTCGGCGCGCTCGCGCCCGAACCCGTCGACGAAAGCGAGCCGCGCGTGGTCCGTATGCGCACCTATTACGTCCGCGATAATGGGCTCGGCATTCCGGCCGTGTATCTGTCGAAGGTGTTTCGCGCGTTCCAGCGTCTGCACGGGGACGTTGCAAGCGGCGAGGGGATCGGCCTCGCGGTGGTGCGGCGCGCGGTCGAGCGGCACGGCGGGCGCGTCTGGGTCGAATCGGCCGAAGGCGCCGGATCGACCTTTTTCGTGGTGCTGCCCGAGCAGCCGGCGCGCCTCTGAGCGCGGCGCACGCCGGCGCGGGCACTGCCGCTGCCATTCTCCCGGCGGCATGGATGACGAATCGTTGGCACGGAGAGCCTATGAATCACGCGCAAGCGGTCAGCATCGTTCTGATCGAAGACGACGACGGCCACGCGACGCTCGTCGAGAGGAATCTGCGCCGCGCCGGCATGTCGAACGGCTTCGTGCGCTTTCGCGACGGCCAGCAGGCGCTCGATTACTTCTTCGGCCCCGCGGCCGCTGAGCCGTTGACCGACGCCGACGGCCATCCCTATCCGCCGCGCGAGAATCTGGCGAATTTCGTCGTGCTGCTCGATCTGAAGATGCCGCGCGTCGACGGCTTCGAGGTGTTGCGGCGTCTGAAGGAAGCCTCCGAGACCGCCGCCGTGCCCGTGATCGTGCTGACCACGACCGACGATCCGCGCGAAATCGCGCGCTGCTACGAACTCGGTTGCAACGTCTATCTCTGCAAGCCGGTCGAATACGATGCGTTCATCGAGGCCGTGCGTCGGCTCGGCTTTTTCCTGCAAGTGGTCAAACTGCCGCCGGGGCAGCGGCTCGCGCCGCCTTGAAGCTGTCCGAAAGCCGTTCATGACAAGATGAGCACCGTACCGAGCCGGAGAGCACCTGCATGATCGAAGAAGTGTCCACGCCGCACGCCGCCTATGTGCTCGTCGTCGATGACGACGAGGGCATCTTGCGGCTCGCGCGCAAGTCGCTCGAACGCGCCGGCTGCCGGGTGACGATCTGCGCCGGCGTCGAGGCGGCCCGCGAGCGGCTCGCGAGCCGCGCCCCCGATCTGCTCGTGCTCGATTATCAGCTGAGCGGACCGGAGACCGGGCTCGATTTCTTCCGGCGTCTGCGCGCGGAGGGCGTGCGCATTCCGGCGATCCTCGTGACCGGCTTCACCGACGAGTCGCGCGTGATCGAAGCGCTGCGCGCGGGCGTGTCCGACGTGGTGCCGAAGTCCGGCGACTATCTCGACTATCTGCCAGAGGCCGTGGAGCGCGTGTTGTCGCAGGTGCGGCTGCAACGCGCGTCCGACGAAGCGCTACTGCTGCGCGATCGCGAGCTGCATTACCGCACGCTGTCGGAGACCTTGCCGCATCTCGTGCTGACCTGCGACGCGGCCGGCGATTGCGACTTCCTGTCGAAGCAGTGGTACGACTACACCGGTTTGCCCGAACATGGCTCGCATGGTCTCGCGTGGCTAGAGGCCGTGCATCGCGACGATTGCGAGCAGATCCGGCAAAGCTGGCTGAAGGCCGTCGCGAGCCGCAGCGGCGACTATCGGCACGAGATGCGGATTCGCCGCCACGACGGCGAGTACCGCTGGTTCGACGTGCGCGTGGTCGCGATGCGCGATGCCGATGGCAACGTCAGCAAATGGTTCGGTAGCTGCACCGACATCCACTCGCAGCGCGAGGCGATCGAGGAGCGCGAGCGACTGCTCGAGTCCGAGCAGGCCGCGCGCCAGGCCGCCGAAGAAGCGAATCGCGCGAAGGACCGTTTTCTCGCGATGCTGTCGCACGAATTGCGCACACCGCTCACGCCGGTGCTCGCGGGCGCGAGCGTACTCGAGATGATCCCGGAACTACCGGAGCAGGCGCGTGCGAGCGTGCGCATGATCCGCCGCAACGTCGAACTGGAGGCGCGGCTGATCGACGATCTGCTCGATCTGACGCGCGTCGCGAACGGCAAGCTGCGGCTGTCGCTGGAGACCGTCGACGTACACGAGGTGATCGACAGCGTGCTCGAACTCTTTCGCAGCGAAATCCAGGTCAAGCAGCAGGACGTGCATGTTGAGAAGCACGCGACGCATCACTACGTGCTTGCCGATCGCGCGCGGCTGCAACAGATGCTGTGGAACCTGATTCGCAATGCCGCGAAGTTCACGCCGGACGGCGGCCATATCTATGTGCGCACACGCGACGAACGCATGCAGGTGCGGATATCGGTCGAAGACACCGGCATCGGCATCGAGCCGGAGCAGATCGGCAAGCTGTTCAATGCGTTCGAGCAGGGCGACCAGAGCATGACGCGGCAGTTCGGCGGCCTGGGTCTCGGTCTCGCGATCACGAAGGCTTTGACGGACGTGCACGGCGGCACTGTGACCGCGCAGAGTCCCGGTCCGCATTGCGGCGCGACCTTCACGATCACGCTGCCGACCGCCGCCGCGCCGGCCACCGCGCCGCCGGTCATCGTGCCGAGCAACGTGCAGCCGGCGAGTTCGCTGTCCGTGCTGCTGATCGAGGACCATGCCGACACCGCCGACGTGATGGCCCAATTGATGCGCGGCTTGGGTCATCAGGTGACAGTGGTCGGGCGCGTCGACGATGCGCTTGCCGCGACGCAGTTGCACAGGTTCGATCTGGTTGTCAGCGATGTCGGATTGCCCGATGGCACCGGTCTCGATTTCGTCAAGGCGTTTCGCGAACATTCCGACGTGCCAGCCGTCGCGCTGACCGGCTTCGGCACCGACGAGGACGTGCGCCGCTGTTTGAGCGCGGGCTTTACATCGCATCTGACGAAGCCTGTCAATTTCGGCCAGCTCGAAGCGATGATCGAAAGCGCGGCGCAATTGAAGGCGCAAAAGGAAGGGTAAGGCTCGATAAAGCGCAGCGCGCTGAAGGCAGCGTGAAAACACAAAGGCCTGTCGCGACGCCGATCGCAACAGGCCTTTTGATTTCACTGGCTCAGGCCGTCCAACCCGAGCTTGATTCGACGATTAACGCTGCTGGTTGTTCAGCGAATCGCGGATCTCGCGCAGCAGCAGCACGTCTTCCGGCGGCGGCGGCGGCTCCGCCGGCGCGGCTTGCGGCTCCTTGCGCAGTTTGTTGATGAACTTGACCATCAGAAAGATGATGAACGCGAGAATGATGAAGTTGATCGTCGCGGTAATGAACGAACCGTAACCGAACACCGCCACGCCACCCGTTTGCAGGTCTTTATACGATTCGGGGTTGCCTTTGTAAGTGGCCGGAATATGGCCCAGGCGAACGAACAGATTGGAGAAATCGAGGCCGCCGGTAGCGACCCCGACAACCGGCATGATCAGGTCTTTAACCACGGAATTGACAATGGTGGAAAACGCGCCGCCGATAATCACACCGACCGCCAGATCCATCACGTTGCCTTTGAGGGCAAATTCTTTAAATTCCTGGACCATGCTCATACCTACACCTCCCTGATGTGAATAGCCGAATCATACCAACCTGAAGCGGATAGGCTAGTGCTTTAGCCGCAAGGCAACAAGCGCATCTGCTGCGCGTCGCTAATGAGGAAACTGTGACTCGCTATGGCGCGCGCGCTCCAGATGCGCGGCAAAACTGACCGGGTCGATATTGGCGCCGCACAGCAGCACGCCCACGCGTTTGCCCTGCAACTGTTCGCGCAGCGGTCCGAGCAATCCGGCCGTGGCGGCCGCGCAAGCCGGCTCGACCGCGAGCTTCAGCTGATTGAACAGGATCAGCATCGCCTCGCGCAACTGGTCGTCGGACACGGTGACGATCCGATCGACATGGCGGCGGCACAGCTCGTAGCTGTATTGCTCGGTATGCGGCGACATCAGCGAATCGGCGATGCTGTGCATGTGGCCCATTCTGACCGTATGGTTGGCGGCAAAACTCTTGCTCATCACGTCCGAGCCTTCGGGTTCGACGCCGTACACGTGCACGTTCGGATTCGCGAGCCGCAGCGCGGTGGAGACCCCGGCCGCGAGTCCGCCGCCGCCGATCGGCACGATCACCGCTTCGAGGTCGGGCGTTTGCGTGGCCCATTCGTAGCCGAGCGTCGCCGAGCCGAGCACCGTGCGATAGCCGTTGAACGGATGCACGAAATAGCGGCCTTCCTCGGCCTCGACGCGGCGCACCAGTTCGAACGCTTCGGCGAGATCTTCCGCATAGACGATGTCGGCGCCGTACTCGCGGCACAACGCGACGCGGGCCGGATTCGCCGCGCTGAACAGCACGACCTTGGCGCTGACGCCGAGCCGCATCGCCGCATAGGCGACCGCCACCGCGTGATTGCCGCCCGACACGCAGGTGACACCCGCGCTCTTTTGCGCGTCGTCGAGCGCGAGCAGGTTCGTGAAGGCGCCGCGTGCCTTGAAGCTGCCGCCCGCCTGCAGCAGCTCGAACTTGAAATTGACGACGGTGCCGCGCAGCGACGAGAAGTCGAGCCGGTCGAACACCGGCGTGCGCGCGACCCAGGGCGTCAACGCGAAGTGCTGCGCGGCGATGTCGTCGAGCGTGGGGATCGGCTCACCGTCGATCGTGTGATCCGTGTGCTGCGGCATGGCGCTGGACATGGCGGTCGCTCCGGAGTCGTCGATGTCGCTGAGGCCCGTGGCTCGGCGCGCAGGTTCACTGCGGCTGCGCGCCGCTGCAACGAAACGGGCTAAGCGGCCTCGACCGACATGCTGTGGATGAACTTGCGCAAGAAGCGCTCGCACGCGACGAGCTGCGCGAGCTCGACGAATTCGTTCGCCTTATGCGCCTGCTGGATGTCGCCGGGGCCGCAGACGATGCTCGGAATCCCCGCGTTCGAAAACAGGCCGGCCTCGGTGCCGTATGCGACCTTGCGCTTGTCCTGGTCGGCCGTCAGCGCGCGGACGAGCTGCGTGATCGCGGCCTGTTCGGACGAATCGAGTCCGGGCGCCGCGGCGATCTTCGTGATCTCGATCGCGGCCGACGGGTGCTCGCGCAGCATTTTCGGCAGCAGCGTTTCGCGCGCGTAGCTGTCGATGCGCGCGAAGATCTGCTCGGGATCGAGCGTCGGCAGATTGCGGAACTCGAACTGGAACTGGCATTCGGCCGGCACCGTGTTGATTGCGTTGCCGCCCGTGATCGTGCTGGTCTGCGCGGTGCTGAACGGCACGTCGTACAGTTCGTCGAAGGGGCCTTGCGCGCGGAACTGGTCGGCCATGTCGCGGATGTAGCAGATCAGGCGAGCCGCGTACTCGATCGCGTTCAAGCCCTTCGGTGTCAGCGACGAATGCGCGGCCTGGCCGCGTACGCAGCACTGATACGCGTTGATGCCCTTGTGCGCGATGATCGGGCGCATGCTGGTCGGCTCGCCGACGATGCAGCCGTCCGGCTTTACGCGGCGCTTCATCAGATCGGCGATCAGAAGCGGCGCGCCCACGCAGCCCACTTCCTCGTCGAACGACAGCGCGAAGTGGATCGGCTTCGCGAGCTTCGTGCGCAGCATGTCCGGCACGAGCGCGAGCGCCGCGCCGATGAAGCCCTTCATGTCGCAGGTGCCGCGGCCATAGAGCTTGTCACCGCGAATCTCCGGCTTGAACGGATCGCTGTCCCATTGCTGGCCGTCCACCGGCACGACATCGGTGTGGCCCGACAGTACGACGCCGCCGTTCGTTTCGCCGTCGTGCGCGGGAATCGTCGCGAACAGGTTCGCCCATTTGCCGCCCTTGCCGTGCGTCAGCGTCGCGTCGATACCGACCGCGCGCAGTTCGTCGCGCACGGTTTCGATCAGGCCGAGGTTTGGATTGCGGCTCACCGTGTCCATCGACACGAGACGGGTGACCCAAGGCAGAGATATCGGAGAAGCGGGGGACGTGGAGGAGGCGGACGACTGCAACGATTGCGCTGTTTCAGCGACGTGAGACATGACATGACTCCAGCGTTTTGTGTCTATCGATCATATCCCAAATTGCATTTTCGTCAGGATGTCCAAAAAGCCGGGGCTCGCGTTGGCGCAGCGCAGCATCGATGCAAAAAACGGGGGACGTCCCCCCGTTTTTTGCGGTTTTCACGAGCCTGTGCGCCCAGCGTGCCGCGCTCAGCGAGCCGGCGCCGCCGCCGTGCCGCGGCTCGGCGAACCGAGCGCGCGCAAGGTCTCCTTGACGGTCGCGACGCGCACCGCGAGATCCGGGCTGCGCGTTTCGATTCGCAGCTTGTCCTGACCCGCGAGCTTGATGTGCTTGTGCTTCTGCACCATCTCGATGATCCGCATCGCGTCGACGGGCGGATTGGGGATGAACTGCAGGCCGATCACCGCTTCACCGGCATCGATCTTCGAAATGCCGAGCGGCTTCGCGGCGAGCCGCAGTCGATGCGTCTCCACCAGCGCATGCGCCTGCGGCGGCAGCTTGCCGAAGCGGTCGATCAGCTCTTCCTGGATGCCGTCGATCGAATCGTTGTGTTCGCAGTTCGCGAGGCGCTTGTACAGCGACAGACGTTCCTGCACGTCGCCGCAATAGTCCGACGGCAGGATCGCCGGCGAATGCAGGTTGATCTCGGTGGTCGCGGCGAGCGGCGCGGTGAGGTCTGGCTCCTTGCCGTTCTTGAGCGCCCTCACTGCGTCGTTGAGCATGTCGGTATAAAGCTGGAAGCCGATCTCGTGAATCTCGCCCGACTGCTTGTCACCGAGCACCTCGCCGGTGCCGCGAATTTCGAGGTCGTGCATCGCGAGATAGAAGCCCGAGCCGAGTTCCTCCATCTGCTGGATCGCTTCGAGCCGCCGTTGCGCCTGCTTGGTGAGCCCCTGCGGATCGTGCACGAGCAGATACGAGTACGCCTGGTGATGCGAGCGGCCGACGCGGCCACGCAGCTGATGCAATTGCGCGAGGCCGAACTTGTCGGAGCGGTGGATCAGGATCGTGTTCGCGCTCGGCACGTCGATGCCGGTTTCGATGATCGTCGTGCACAGCAGCACGTTCGCGCGTTGCGCGACGAAGTCGCGCATCACCCGCTCCAGTTCCCGCTCGTGCATCTGTCCATGCGCGACCGCGATGCGCGCTTCGGGCACCAGCTCTTCGAGCATCTGCCGGCGATTCTGGATCGTCTCGACTTCGTTGTGCAGGAAGTAGACCTGGCCGCCGCGCTTCAACTCGCGCAGCATTGCTTCGCGAATCACGCTGTCTTCCTCGCGCCGCACGAAGGTCTTGATCGCGAGGCGCTTTTGCGGCGCCGTTGCGATCACCGAAAAATCGCGCAGGCCTTCGAGCGCCATGCCGAGCGTACGGGGAATCGGCGTCGCGGTCAGCGTCAGCACGTCGACTTCCGCGCGCAGCGCTTTCAGCGCCTCCTTCTGACGCACGCCGAAGCGATGCTCCTCGTCGATGATCACGAGTCCGAGCCGCTTGAACTGCACATCGGACGACAGCAGCTTGTGCGTGCCGATCACGATGTCGACCGAGCCTTCGTTGATCTGCCGGATCGCCGCGTTCACTTCCTTGGTCGACTTGAAGCGCGATAGCTCGGCGATGCGCACCGGCCAGTCGGAGAAGCGGTCGCTGAAGGTTTGCGTGTGCTGTTCGGCGAGCAGCGTGGTCGGCGCCAACAGCGCGACCTGCTTGCCGCCCATCACCGCGATGAACGCGGCGCGCAATGCGACCTCGGTCTTGCCGAAGCCGACGTCGCCGCATACGAGCCGGTCCATCGGCTTGCCGCTCGTCATGTCGCCGATCACGGCCGCGATCGCGGCGGCCTGGTCCGGCGTTTCCTCGAAACCGAAGCTCTCGGCGAACTTCACGTAGTCCTTCGGTTCGAGCGCGAACGCGTGGCCCTCGCGGGCGGCACGGCGGGCGTACAGGTTGAGCAGCTCGGCGGCGGTGTCGCGGATCTGCTGCGCGGCCTTGCGCTTGGCCTTTTCCCACTGGCCCGAGCCGAGCGAATGCAGCGGCGCGCTTTCCGGATCGGCGCCGCTATAGCGCGAGATTACGTGCAATTGCGCGACCGGCACGTAGAGCTTGCTGTCGCCCGCGTATTCGAGATGCAGGAACTCGGTTTCGCCTTCGCCGAGATCCATCGTCACGAGACCCATGTAGCGGCCGATACCGTGCTGCGAATGCACGACCGGGTCGCCGAGCTTCAGCTCGGACAGATCGCGCACCATCGAATCGACGTTGCTCGCCTGTTCCTGGCGGCGGCGTCCCGCGCGGCGCGCGAGCGGCCCGTACAGCTCGGTTTCGGTGATGATCGCGATGCCGTCGCCCGGCAGCGCGAAGCCGTTCGCGAGCGGCGCGACGCCGAGCGAGAAACGCGCGTCGCTCTTGAGCCAGTCGGCGAAGCTGTCGGCCGAGGCGGGCTTCAGCTGGTTGTCGGCGAGCAGTTGCAGCAGCGTCTCGCGGCGGCCCGCCGATTCGGCGGCGAACAGCACCCGGTTCGGCGTCGTGCTCAGATACGCGCGCAGCGCCGAGACGGGATCGTCGGCGTGACGATCGATCGCGAGGTTCGGCAGCGCGATCGACCAGGCGCCGTCGCCGTTGGTGGGCAGCACGAGCCGTGCGAACGGTTTCGCGAACGTGAAGAAATCCTCGTCCGACAGGAACAGCTTCTGCGGTTCGAGAATCGGCCGGTCGCGGTCGTGCGACAGGAAATTGAAGCGCTGCTTCGTGTCGTTGGTGAAGCGCCGGATCGCCGCGTCCAGATCGCCGACGAACCCGAGTTGCGAACCGTCGGGCAGGTAATGGAAGAGGGTGGCCGTCTCCTCGAAGAACAGCGGCAGATAGTATTCGATACCCGCCGACGGCACGCCGTTGCCGATGTCTTTATAGATCGACGCGCGGCTCGGATCGCCCTCGAAAGTCTCGCGCCAGCGGCTGCGGAATGCGGTGCGCGCGGCCTCGTCGAACGGGAATTCGCGGCCCGGCAGCAGGCGCACGTCCTTGACCGGATAGAGGCTGCGCTGCGTGTCGGGGTCGAACGCGCGGATCGAGTCGACCTGGTCGTCGAACAGGTCGATCCGGTAGGGCAGCGGCGAGCCCATCGGAAACAGATCGAGCAGCGAGCCGCGCACGCAATATTCGCCGGGACGCACCACCTGGCTCACGTGCTCGTAGCCGGCGAGCGTCAGCTGCGCCTTCAGCTTCGCTTCGTCGAGCCGCTCGCCTTGCGAGAACGAGAACGTGTAGGCGGCCAGAAACGACGCGGGCGGCATCCGGTACAAGGCCGTCGTGGCCGGCACGAGCAGGATGTCGCAGCGGCCTTCGCCGAGGTCGTGCAGCGTCGCGAGACGCTCGGAGACGAGGTCCTGGTGCGGCGAAAACGTGTCGTAAGGCAGCGTCTCCCAGTCGGGCAGGAGGCGCACGCGCGCGTCCGGCGCGAAGAAGCCGATTTCCTGCGACAGCCGCTGCGCGTCGAGCGCGCTTTCGCAGACTACCGCAAGCAGCGGCACTTTCTCGCGATACGCGAGATGGTAGCGGGCGATCAGCAGCGCGTCGGACGAACCGCGCGTGCCGTCGAAGGCGAAACGCTGGCCGGCCTTGACGAGCGCGACGGGCGGGGAGGACTGCGAGGATGCGGCGATGTCTGGCATAAAGGAGAAAAAGGGCGGCTCGGGGCTCACGCGACGGCCAAGTTTACGCGTGTACGGGCGTGGATGCGAAGGACCTATTATAAAATCCGTCCTTTACTTTGACCTGGCGGCATCCGCACTCGTGACTTCCCGTCTCTTTGCCCTGATCCCGTGCGCAGGCACCGGCAGCCGTTCCGGCGCCGCGATGCCCAAGCAATACCGCACTGTCGCCGGCCGCGACATGCTGTATTACTCGCTCGCCGCGTTCGACGCGTGCAGCGAATTCACGCAGACGCTCGTCGTCATCGCGCCCGACGACCAGCACTTCGACGCCCGCCGCTTCGGCAATCTGCGCTTCGCGGTGCGTCGCATGGGCGGCGCGTCGCGCCAGGCGTCGGTGCTCAACGGTCTGCACGCGCTCGCCGAGTTCGGCGCCCACGACGCCGACTGGGTGCTCGTGCACGACGCGGCCCGGCCGGGCATCACGGCGGCGCTGATCCGTACGCTGATCGGTTCGCTCAAGGACGATGCGGTCGGCGGCATCATGGCGTTGCCGGTCGCCGATACCTTGAAGCGTATCGACCGCGCGTCGGCCGATGGCCGCATCGCCCAAACCGAATCGCGTGACGGCTTGTGGCAGGCGCAGACGCCCCAGATGTTCCGCATCGGCATGCTGCGCGAGGCGATCCTGCGCGCGCGGGCCGACGGCCACGATCTGACCGACGAGGCGAGCGCGATCGAATGGTCGGGCCACGCGCCGAAGCTCGTGCAAGGCAGTCTGCGGAACTTCAAGGTCACGTATCCGGAAGATTTCGATCTGGCCGAGGCGATTCTGAGCCGCCCCGCCGGTTCGTGAAACCGCGCCTGGGTACATTGGCAAGATTTAGAAAGGCTTTAAAGAAGTTTTAAAAGCTTCAGCACTTGAGGACGTGACGCACATGGATTTCAGAATTGGGCAGGGCTACGACGTGCATGCGCTGGTGCCGGGACGCGCGTTGATCATCGGCGGCGTAACGATTCCCTACGAGCGCGGGCTGCTCGGTCACTCGGACGCGGATGTGCTGCTGCACGCGATCACCGACGCGCTGTTTGGCGCGGCCGCGTTGGGCGATATCGGCCGCCACTTCTCCGATACCGACGCGAAGTTCGCCGGCGCCGACAGCCGCGTGCTGCTGCGCGAATGCGTGGCGCGCGTGAAGGCGGCCGGCTTTGCGATCGGCAACGTCGACAGCAGCGTGATCGCGCAGGCGCCGAAGCTCGCACCGCATATCGAAGGGATGCGCGCCAATATCGCGGCGGACCTCGGTCTGCCGATCGAGCGCGTGAACGTCAAGGCGAAGACGAACGAGAAGCTCGGTTATCTCGGCCGCGGCGAGGGCATCGAGGCGCAGGCCGCGGTGTTGTTGGTCAGGAGCTGAACGGGATTTTTGTTTGGGTGACGGGCGGTGCCGCTTACAGCGTCGCGCCGCCGATCGTCCGATTGCTCGGACACAGCTCGTCCGTTTGCAGGCCGTCGAGGATGCGCAGCACTTCTTCGGGGTTACGGCCCACGTACAGATTGTTGACCGACACGTGCTGGATCGTGTTGTCCGGATCGACGATATAGGTCGCGCGCAGCGCGACGCCCGCTTCCTTGTCGCGCACGCCGAGCTGGTCGATCAGCTCGCCTTTCACGTCGCCGAACGAGTAGTGGTTGAGCCTGTCGAGCTCCTTGTACTCGCGGCGCCATGCGAGCTTCACGTATTCATTGTCGACGCTGCCGCCGAGCAAGACGGCCTCGCGGTCCTCGAACTCCTTGACGAGCTTGCTGAATTCGACGATTTCCGTCGGGCAGACCAACGAAAAATCCTTCGGATAGAAGTAAATGATTTTCCATTTGCCTGGAAACGACTGCTCGGTGATGTATTCGAACGCCGAGACGCCGTGTTCTTCGTGATGGTTGAAGCCCGGCTTGGCGGCAATGACGGTGAACGCTTCGAGTTTATCGCCAACGGTTTTCATGCAAAGGCTCCTTCGGAAGTCGCAACAAGCGGCGTGTTTCGAATGGCGACGGCGCGCGGTGCCGCGCGTCGTCGGCTCACGCGCTTTTCGCGAGCGGAAACTCGATCGTCACTTCAAGCCCGGGTCCGGGCGAGCGGTTGCGCAGCCGTAGCGCGCCGCGATAACGGGCGACGAGCCGCTGCACGATCGCCATGCCGAGGCCCGTGCCGTTGGCCTGGGTGCGCGCCGAATTCACACGATAGAACGGCCGCGTGACGAGCGCGAGCTGGTCTTCGGGAATGCCGGGGCCTTCGTCGACCACCGAGAGTTCGACGCGCGAGTGCGACACGCGCGTTTCGAGAATGACGCGCGGCACACCGTCGCCGTCGCTGAGGCCATATTTGCGCGCGTTCTCGAGCAGATTGCCGACCACGCGACGCATGTCGGTTTCATCGGCCTCGATCACCGCCGACGGAGCGAGCCGCGTGATCAGCCGCATGCTGTCCTCGCTTTGCATGCGTGCGGCGAGTTCGCTCGCGATCACCGAGAGGTCCACCGGTTCCGGCACACGCTGCACGGGACGCGCGTAGTCGAGGAAGCGGCCGATGATCATGTCCATTTGCTCGATGTCGTCGACCATCGCGTCCTTGGTGGCCTGATCGGACGGGCTCATTTCGGTCTCGAGCCGCAGCCGTGCGAGCGGCGTGCGCAGATCGTGCGAGATGCCCGCGAGCATCAGCGCGCGGTCCGCCTCGAGCTGTTCGAGGTCGCGCACCATCTGGTTGAAGCTTCGATTGGTTTCGGCGGCCACACCCATGCCGCGCTCGGGCAGCGGCTCGGGCGATTGCCCCGAGCCGACCCGGCGCGCGGCCATCGCCAGACGCGCGAACGGCCGGTTCACCAGACTCGTGATGAACGCCGCGCCGAACAGCGACAGCGCGAGCGCGAACACGCCCCAGCCGGCCCATTGCAGGCCGGTGGCGTTGTCGAGCTGATCGCGGTCGAGCGCGACCCAGTAATCGTCGTCGTCGATCTTGAAGCTGATCCATACTCCGTTGATATCGTTGACGCTCTGCGCGATTATGGTGTCGTCGCCGAGACGGCCGCGGATGTCGTGCTCGATCAGGCGATTCAACGATTCGTCGGGCTGGAGTTTGTATTTGTCGGTGGCTTCGCGCGGGTACACGCGCACCCCTTCGTTGCTCTCCAGATCCTGCAGCAGCGCGCGCCGCAGGTCGGGATCGGAATAGAGGAGTGCGGTGCGCGTGAGCTTGACGATCGCGACGAGTTGCAGAGCCACGCGCTGCGCGCGCGGCTCACGCTCGATCACGCGAAAGCTCTGGAACCACGCGGCGAGACTGACTGCGATCAACAGCGCGATCAGCAGAAAGGTCCGCCAGAAAAGGCCGCCGAACGCGAGCGTCAGGAGGCGCCGGTCGATCCGCATGGGCCCTTCTTATGTGACACAGAAACGAAAACGGAGCACAAACTCAGGCTGCACCGTCGGGGATGAAGACGTAGCCGAGGCCCCACACGGTCTGAATGAAGCGCGGGCTGCCCGGATCCGGCTCGATCAGCTTGCGCAGACGCGAGATCTGCACGTCGAGGCTGCGGTCGAAGACCTCGTATTCACGGCCGCGTGCGAGTTCCATCAGCTTTTCGCGCGACAGCGGCTGACGCGGATGACGCGCGAATACCTTCAGCACCGAGAACTCACCGGTGGTGAGCGGAATTTCCTGGCCGGCCTTGGTCAGCGTGCGGGTGGCGAGATTCAGCGCGAACTCGCCGAACTCGAAGACCTCGGTGGTCTCGGACGGAGCGCCCGGCAACTCGGACGGCGACTGGCGACGCAGCACCGCGTGAATGCGCGCGACCAGTTCGCGTGGATTGAACGGCTTGGGCAGATAGTCGTCGGCACCCATCTCGAGGCCGACGATGCGATCGACATCCTCACCCTTGGCCGTCAGCATGATGATCGGCGTGCGATCGTTGCTGCCGCGCAGTCGCCGGCAGATCGACAGGCCGTCCTCACCGGGCAGCATCAGATCGAGCACCAGCAGATCGAAGCGCTCGCGCACCCAGAGCTTGTTCATTGACGGCGCATTTTCGGCGACGTAGACGTTGAAGCCTTGTTCGCCGAGGTAGCGGCGCAGAAGATCGCGCAGGCGTGGATCGTCGTCGACGACGAGGATTTTCGAAGGGTTTTTGGTTTCCATGGTCGGCATCTTAGCGCGATTAGAAAGTGGTGCGCGGTTACACCATTTCTGGGGTTACAGTCGGTTACAAAATTTACCCGCAGTGTGGCGCGACGTAAAGTATGCGCGTTTAGACTGCTTTACTGAATGCGGCTGTTCGGTGGATACTTCACTCGACAAAACTCTCGCACCCGGCTGTTACCGGGGTTTGTATACGCATCTGAGGTAGCCGGTTGCCGCGCCACGAAGGGAACAACATGAAGGGAGGGGTTTGGCCAAACGTGCGCCTGAGCGTGATTGCACTGGCGGTTGCCGGTACGCTGGCAGGCACACTGGGCCCGACGCTCGCTCATGCGCAGCCGTCCGCGGATAGAGCGGCGAGCGAGCATGCGCCCCGCTCGGGTAATGGCAGAACCAGCCGCCACAACCCGAGCATCGATCGCCCTGCCTCTGACGCGATGCTGCGCACCGCGGTTCCCCCCGATCTCGATCAACGTCGCCGCGACGGGCATATGACGCCCGAAGAGCGTCGGCTGTTGCGGCAGCACATCGAAGACGCCGTGCGCGAGTTGTACAAGCGTTAATCCCAGCGCGCGCATTGCCGCGTGAAAAATCCCGTTGCATCTTCATCGTCCACTTTCTGATCCGCTGCTCCGTTGAGTCGCCAGCGCCGGCGCGTTTTTGTGCGCGTCTTCGTGCATACAGGCGCCTCGGCTCACGATGTCACGCTACTCACGAGCGCGCCGCGAAGCGATATCGCGACCTCCCGACTGTATTCGAGCCGATCCCAACGCGCGCCGAGCGCAACGCATGGACGCCGGATCAGCGTCACATCTCCGACACGCCGGACCCGGCACGCGTCGAGCCGATCGCCATGCAGTTTCGCGCGAGCGGTTATGACATCGAGGTGACGCTACGCGCGCTCTTTTCTCAGCGATGCGTTCTGGAGCGATGGCAATCGCGGGGTGCTGGTGAAGTCGCCGGTCGAGTTCGTGATCGGCGCGCTGCGCGCATTCGCTGTCGGCTACGACGACACGGCGCCGTTCGCCGCGCAGATACGCGCGCTCGGCGAGAACCTGTTCTATCCGCCGAACCTCAAAGGATGGCCGGGCGGCGCGTCCTGGATCAACAGTTCGACGCTGAAAGGCGGCAACGACGGTTTGAACACCGTGATCCCGTTCGCCGATCCTGCGTACCTCGTGCTGCGCAAAAACATCGGCATCAAACGCGAACAGATGATCCAGCTCGACGAGCGCATCGCGCTGCATCCCGCGTTGGAGCCGCTGATGCCGCTCTGGCGCAGCCGGCAGCTCGCCATCGTGCAGGGCGTCAGCTATGCGCAGCCGAACCTGTCGCATTTCCGTTCGATCGGGATCTGGGATACCGCGTCACGCTCCGACCAATATCTGCGCGACGGCTGGCTCACGCGCGCGTTCGCGATGAGGCCGGTGCCCATCGGTTTCGCGGCCGACGGCGTCGTGATCGGCCGCGCCGCAATGGGGCCGCTCGCAAACGGCGCGCGCGCGATCGCGCTGGTCAATCCCGCGCTCGCGCCTATTCTCGACGTCGAAAACGACATCGTGAAACCGGCCGGTCGTCTGCGTGCGACGCAAGGGCAGCCTCAGTTGAAGACCGCGTTTCCGGGCGGCGCGTTCGGCAGTTCGATCAAAACGGCAACGCAGGTGCTGGCCGCGTCGGACACGCTGAAGATAGCTGGCGCCGGACGCGCGCCACTGGAGCAGCCGTTGAGCGGGCAGGGCGTGGCCGTGATCCGGCTAACGCTGAACGGTTTCGATACGCACCAGAACCAGCCGGGACAACAGGCCGAGTTGCTCAAACAGTTCGCGCAAGGGATGGTGGCGATGCAGGCCGCGCTCGTCGAGTTGGGCCGGTGGAACGATACGCTCGTGATGACGTACGCGGAATTCGGGCGCCGTCCGCGCGAGAACCAGAGCAACGGCACCGATCACGGCACGGTGGCGCCGCACTTCGTGACGGGCGGTCGCGTGCAGGGCGGTTTGTTTGGCGTGCCGCCGATGCTTGCGCGGCTCGATGGGAATGGCAACCTGCCGGTCGGCGTGGATTTTCGCCAGCTTTATGCGACGGTGCTCGGGCCTGGTGGGGGTTGGACGCGCCTGCGACTCTGCAGCAGCGGTTCGAGCCGCTGCCGTTGCTGCGGGCGTGAGCGCTGGGCGCTGGGCGCGAATCGACGCGCCCAGCGCTCAGGCTACTTCGCGCGCCACGCGATCCATAGCTTGCGGATCGGCGTCAACGCGATGCGTTGATGCAGCACGTGATAACCGTCGCGCTCGATTTCATCGAGCAACGCCAACGCGAGCGCCGCGAGCGCGAGCAGCGTGCGCTGCGCGCGCCGCGCGCTGGCGGGCACCGCGGCGAGCGCGGTCTGCACCGCGTCGCGCGCGCGATTCGTTTCGAACCGCATCAGATCGGTGAAAGCGTCGGTGTATTTGCGGTTGATCAGATCGGCGGCGGTGACGTTGTAGCGTTGCATCTCGTCGATCGGAACGTAGATGCGGCCGTGCCGGGCATCGTTGCCGGTTTCGGCGACGAACTGCGCGAGCATCAGCGCCTCGCCGAGCGGAGCGGCCCACGCCGACGCATGCGCGGCATCGTCGGCCGATCCGGTTGCAGCCGCGCGCGACACCAGCGACGCAAAATTGCCACCGACACCATGCACATAGCGCCGCAGGTTCGGATAGTCGAGATAGCGTGCCTGGTCGAGATCCATCTCGAAGCCCGCGAGCAGTTCCTGCAGAGCCCGATATTCGGCCTGCGCGTCGGGCAGATAGGCCGCGAGTGCCTTGGACACCGGATGCGACGGCGAGCCCGCGGCCAGCGCGGCAATTTCTTTCTGCCACCACGCGAGCTTCGTGCGGCCGACCGCCGGATCGCTCGTCTCCTTGACCGTTTCCTCGAACTCGCGACGCAATGCGAAGAGCGCCGTCAACAGCGGCTGACTGGCGGCGCGCGCCTGGCGAAGCGCATAGTAGGTGCTCGATCCTGGGGGCGCCGCTTTCTGCTGGCAATAGTCGTCGAAATTCACGGGATGAGAGTGTGGGGAAGGACTGGCGAGAAGGGCGCCGACGTCCGTCGCGGCGCCCGTCTCGACGAGCCGAAAATTGTAGCATCGGCGTCGCGCGCGCAGATACCGCCGGGTGCAGACAAGCGCGAATCAATCGGTTAGAATCTCGCGCTTACGCTTTCGGGCACGTGTTCAGCGCGCTTGGGAGTGCACAGGACAATCGGGCGCGACGCATCGCGGCGTACCCGGCTGCGAGGGTGGCGAAATTGGTAGACGCACCAGGTTTAGGTCCTGACGCCCGCAAGGGTGTAGGGGTTCGAGTCCCCTCCCTCGCACCACTTATTGGTAGTCAAGAAAAACCCCGTCAAGTCTTTGGACCGACGGGTTTTTTTCTTTTTTGCGCGGTCTTCTGAAAGGCCTCAGTGTTGCTCCGCTGCCTTTCATCGCGACCGCGCGACTCAGGCACCCGGCGTTCCCGGCGCTTCCTGCGAGCCCGGCAATTCCGCTTGCGCGGCGCCTTCGAGGAAACGGCGCGTCGACTCGAACGCCTGCAGCATCTGGTCCGGCCACGGCGTTTGCAGCATCACCGCCTGATGATTTTCAAATGCCGACGACAGCAGTTTCGCCAGTTCCGGCGAACGAAGATGACGCAGCACGACACTGACCGCGATCGCGCTCGCCTGGCTCGCGCCGGCGGTCTGGAGTTCCGACGCGGTGAGTGCCGCGACCTGTTTGTTGATGTCCACTAAAGCGTCCCTGGATGAAAAAGAGGGTGAAGGCGCGTCGGCCGAGGCTCAATTTTGACACGCGCCGCCCAATGCCGTGAAACGGCGCTTTTCAAACACGGCCGGTTCGCCGCGCGCTATCACTCCCGCGCGTTCATGGCACGGATCACCTTGTCGAGCGCCGCGCCGAACGCGGCCCTTTCCTCTTCGTCGAGGCACTCGAACATATCGCCGTTCCACTTGCGCGCGATCGGCATCACTTTGCGATACAGCGCGCGGCCTTCCTGCGTCAGCGAGACCAGCACGACGCGGCCGTCCGCGGCGCTCGCTTCGCGCTGCACGAGTCCCTGCCGGATCAGCGCTTCGGCCGCGCGACTCGCCTGGCTTTTGTCGAGATTGGCATGGCGTGCCAACTCCATGATCGAGAACGGTCCGAACGATCCCACCGTCGCAATCACCCGCGCTTCGGGCAGCGTCACGTCGAGCTTCGCCGCGTAGCGCGCGCTGATGCCGCGCTCGGCCAGTTTGTTCAGTACATGCAGACGATACGTGAGGAACTGCTCGAGCCCGGCTTTGGCGGAGTCCTTCATGGTCACCCCGTGATGAGTGGAACGGTCGTGGCGCTGTGATTGTTGCGGCAACCGTTTCGCGGGTCAACGCACGCCGTATTTCAGGCGCGTCAGCTGCTCGGCTTCGTTGGTGAGCAGGCGCGCCGCGTCGCGAATCGCGACGTCGAGCGTGATCGGCCCCGGCGCCGGAGAAAAGCAGCCGCCGAAGTATTCGGCAAGACGCGGCAGCGCGGCGGGGTCGATCGCGCCGGACAGCAGCGTGGCGGGCACGCCCGCGGCGCGCGCATGCGCGCAGGCGATGAACGGCGCCTTGCCGTGCAGCGTCTGTACGTCGGAACGGCCTTCACCGGTGATCAGCCAGTTGGCGCCCGTGAGCGCGGCGTCGAGGCCGATTTGCCGCGCGACGGTTTCCGCGCCCGGCTCGAACTGCGCGCCGAGCATGTGCAATGCGAAGCCGAGGCCGCCCGCCGCGCCCGCGCCCGGCAGGTCACGCGCCGTGCGGCCGAGCGCGGCTTCGAGCAGATCGGCGAAGCGCGCGAGCGCCGCGTCGATCGGCGCTACCTGTTCTGGCTTCACGCCTTTTTGCGGACCGAAGATCGCGGTCGCGCCGTGCTCGCCGGTCAATGGATTGTCGACGTCCGACATGCCGACGAACTGCGTGTCGGCAAGCCGCGCGTCGAGCAGCGACGCATCGACCCGCGCCACGCGCGCAAGCTGCTCGGGTGTGCCTTCGAGTACGTTGCCGTGCGCGTCGAACAGTTGCAAGCCGAGCCCGGTCAGCAGGCCGGCGCCGCCGTCGTTCGTGCTGCTGCCGCCGAGCGCGACGAAAAAGCGCCGCACGCCGGCATCAAGCAGCGCGCGAATCGCTTCGCCCATGCCGCGCGTGCTGCGCGCCTCGACCGGCACGCCCATGCCGACGGGGTCCGTAATGCCGACGATTTCCGCCGTTTCGATGATGGCGCCGCCGTCCGTGAGCAGGCCCGTCAGCGCTGCGCGCGTCGGACCGGCCGCGCCGCGCACGCTAAGCGTGCGGCGCTCGCCGCCGCTCGTGAGCATTGCGTCGAGCGTGCCTTCGCCGCCGTCGGCCATCGGACAGATGCGCACGCTCGCGTCGGGGCGTGCGCGCTGGACGCCGGATGCGATCGCTTGCGCGACCTGTTCCGCGCTGAGCGAGCCTTTGAATGAATCGGGAGCGATGACGACGACAGGCGAGGACGACGAATTCGGCATGGTGTCTCTGAGAGGTTTGAGTCGTTGTAAGCGGTTGCCGGAGCGGATGAAGCGACCGGCTGCCGGTGACCGGCGGTGGCGGCCCGAGCGAGTGCGTTAGCTTATCAGCATGGGGGCGTCGGCTGAATATGTCGAAAGGCATAGGCGGGATCGCGGCCACGACCCGTCGGCCGCGAGCGGGTGCGAGCGGGTGCGAGCGTCCACGCGAACGTTCTGTTGCATGACGAAAGAGCGCCGAGGAACGCACGACGCTAACCGGATAGTGATGCCAGCGGCAAATCGCGCTCGCTGTGTCAAAACTAACCGAAAATGGCGCTCAAAACGCCCGGAATGCAGGGAAAACTCGATGCAATCATCGAATCCCGGCTAGGCGCGCAAATAGTTTGCTAAAATATTCGGCTCTTTGGACTCAACCGTGCTGCCGACGGCCTGCAAGCCCGCGGCGCAGGTGCGTGATCGATGCAATCGGCGCAAATCGATGCGAAGCGACATCGACGGGCAGCACGGAGAAGATAACTGATTCGCTCGAATAATTTTAGGACGATTGAAGCCATGGCTAACGTTGTTGAAAACCTCGGCAAGCTCGAACGCCGCGTGACGATTTCCCTGCCGAAGGATGCCGTGCAGAAGGAAGTGGATTCGCGTATCCGTCAACTCGCGAAGAACGTGCGCATGCCGGGTTTCCGCCCGGGCAAGGTGCCGCTCAAGATGGTGACGCAACAGTATTCGGGCCAGGTGGAAGCCGAAGTGCTGAGCGACAAGGTCGGCAAGGAATTTTTCGACATCAGCCGCACCGAAAACCTGCGTGTCGCGGGTCAGCCGAGCTTCGCGCCGAAGACCGACGCTGGTGAAGGCAGCTACGCGTTCGACGCGACCTTCGAGGTGTATCCGGAAGTGAAGCTGGGCGACGTCGCCACGGCTGAAATCGAGCGCACCATGACCAGCATCAGCGAAGCGGAAATCGACCGCACGCTGGACATCCTGCGCAAACAGCGCGTGCACTTCCTCGCTCGCGGCGAGGCAGGCGAGCACGGCGACGGCGGCGCGGACACGGCCGCCAAAGACGGCGACCGCGTGACGGTCGACTTCGTCGGCAAGATCGACGGTGAAGCATTCCAGGGCGGTAGCGCCGAAGACTTCGGCTTCATCCTCGGCGAAGGCCGCATGCTGCCGGAATTCGAAAAAGCGGCGCTCGGCTTGAAGGTCGGCGAAGCGAAGGAATTCGACCTGAAGTTCCCGGACGACTACCACGGCAAGGAAGTGGCGGGCAAGACGGCGCAATTTACGATCACGATGAAGAAGATCGAATGGCCGCATTTGCCGGAAGTCGACGGCGAATTCGCGAAATCGCTCGGCATCGAAGACGGCGATCTGACCAAGATGCGCGCTGAAATCAAGGACAACCTCGAGCGCGAAGCGAAGCGCCGCACGCAAGCCATCGTCAAGAACCAGGTGATGGACGCACTGCTGAAAATCTCGGAGCTCGACGTCCCGAACGCGCTGATCGAGCAGGATCAGGAGCGCCTCGTCGCGATGGCTCGCCAGGATCTGGAACAGCGCGGCGTGCCGAACGCGAAGGACGCGCCGATCCCGGCCGCGATGTTCAAGGAGCAGGCCGAGCGCCGCGTCAAGCTGGGTCTCGTGCTGGCCGAACTGGTGAAGGCGAACGAACTGCAGGCGAAGCCGGAGCAGATCCGTGCCGAAGTCGATGAATTCGCGAAAAGCTACGAAGACCCGAAGGAAGTCGTCCGCTGGTATTATTCCAACCAGCAACGTCTTGCTGAAATGGAAGCGTATGTCGTTGAAGCCAACGTCGTCGACTTCGTCCTCAGCAAGGCCAAGGTGACGGACAAGGAAGTGAGCTTCGAGGAACTGGCAAGCGCAACGGCGCAAGCGTAAGCGTCGCTGCAACGGCGTGCCGGCTGTCGGAGCGACCGACGGCCCGCACGCCGTTTTTTTGTGCCATGAATCTGTGTGACGTACCGGATCCGGTCGTGCGGCGCACACGAAGACGGCACTTGAATACGGGCTCGTCGCACCAACCTGTGTCCAGCAGCTAATATTCAGAATATTTCCAGACAAGGATCCATTGCATGACCTTTCGCGCCCAAATGCTGGACACGTTGACCTCCCAGTCGTCCCGGGATCTCGAAGCGCAGGCACTCGGTCTGGTGCCGATCGTCGTGGAAACGAGCGGCCGGGGCGAGCGCTCCTATGATATTTATTCGCGTCTGCTGAAGGAACGCATCGTGTTCCTCGTGGGCGAAGTGAACGACCAGACGGCCAATCTGGTGGTTGCGCAGATGCTGTTTCTGGAAAGCGAGAATCCGGACAAGGACATCTACTTCTACATCAACAGTCCGGGCGGCTCCGTGTCTGCCGGTATGGCGATCTACGATACGATGCAGTTCATCAAGCCGGACGTCTCGACGCTGTGCATGGGGCTTGCGGCGAGCATGGGCGCGTTCCTGCTCGCGGCCGGTGCTAAGGGCAAGCGTTTCGCGCTGCCGAATTCGCGCGTGATGATTCATCAGCCGCTCGGCGGCGCGCGCGGCCAGGCATCGGACATTGAAATCCAGGCGCGTGAAATCCTGTACCTGAAGGATCGGCTGAATCATCTGCTCGCGCACCACACCGGTCAGCCGGTCGAACGTATCGCGCGTGACACCGACCGTGACAATTTCATGTCCGGCGATGACGCGCAGGCGTACGGCCTCGTCGACCAGGTGGCGCACAAGCGTCCCTGATCTGGTACGGTTTTGCCATGCTGTTTTGCCCACTGTTGCGGCAAAACCGTCATCGGGTCGGTTGTGAATGTTCAACTTCCGTCCGGGCGTCTGCGGCAAGCGCCGTTATCGTGCTCACTAGCCCTGCCGCGCCCAAACTGCGTGGCGGGGGCAAACGGCGTATTATCTAATCCGGTGTCCGGAGGCTCACACATCTATGGCGGACAAGAAAGGTTCTAACAGCGAAAAGCTGTTGTATTGCTCGTTTTGCGGCAAGAGCCAGCATGAGGTCAAGAAACTGATTGCTGGCCCGTCGGTATTCATCTGCGATGAATGTATCGATCTGTGCAACGAAATCATTCGTGACGAGGCTGCAGGCGCGGGCATCGAGGCCGGCTTGTCCAAGTCCGATCTGCCGACCCCGCAGGAAATCCGCGAAATTCTCGACCAGTACGTGATCGGTCAGGAGCGCGCGAAAAAGATCCTCGCGGTCGCGGTCTACAACCACTACAAACGCCTCAAGCATCTCGACAAGAAGGACGAAATCGAGCTGTCCAAGAGCAACATCCTGCTGATCGGCCCGACCGGCTCCGGCAAGACGCTGCTTGCGCAGACGCTCGCGCGCCTTCTGAACGTGCCATTCGTGATTGCCGACGCGACCACGCTGACGGAAGCCGGCTATGTCGGCGAAGACGTCGAGAACATCATTCAGAAGCTGCTGCAGAATTGTAATTACGAGGTGGACAAGGCCCAGCGCGGCATCGTCTACATCGACGAAATCGACAAGATCAGTCGCAAGTCCGACAACCCGTCCATCACGCGCGACGTGTCGGGCGAGGGTGTGCAGCAGGCTCTGCTGAAGCTGGTCGAAGGCACGATGGCGTCGGTGCCGCCGCAAGGTGGCCGTAAGCATCCGAACCAGGACTTCATCCAGGTCGATACGACGAACATCCTGTTCATCTGCGGCGGTGCGTTCGACGGCCTCGAGAAGGTCATCGTCGATCGCACCGAGAAGACCGGCATCGGTTTCGGCGCGAGCGTGAAGAGCAAGCAGGACCGCGACGCCGGCGAAGTGCTGCGCGAAGTGGAGCCGGAAGATCTGATCAAATTCGGCCTGATTCCGGAGCTGATCGGCCGTCTGCCGGTGGTCGCCACGCTCGGCAAGCTCGACGAAGCGGCGCTGATGAAGATTCTCGTCGAACCGAAGAATGCGCTGGTCAAGCAGTATCACAAGCTGTTCAGCATGGAGCGCGTCGAGCTCGAAATCCGTCCGGCCGCGTTGCAGGCCGTGGCGCGCAAGGCGATCCGCCGCAAGACGGGCGCGCGGGGCCTGCGTTCGATTCTGGAACAGGCGTTGCTTGATGTCATGTACGACCTTCCGCAAATGAAAGGTGTCAGCAAGGTCATCATCGACGACAACGTTATCGACGGCGACGGCAAACCGCTGCTGATCTACGAAGACGCGCCGAAGGTCGCGGGTTCGAACTGATCGGCTTTCGAGTTCTGCAAAAAGGCCGTTCATGGCGACGTGAACGGCTTTTTCGTTTATCGTGTGGTCAGGCTGGTTGTTCTCAACTATGGAGTCACTGAACCTTCGGAGTCACTGAACTTTTCCCACACGCGGAGGCTTGCAATATTTTCTGCTGGCCTCACCTATCGAACGAACTGATTCCACTCATGGGGAAATGAAATGTCAGGAACCCAACTCCTCCCGCCGGAACGCATTACGCTGCCGCTGCTCCCGCTGCGCGACGTAGTCGTTTTCCCGCACATGGTGATTCCGCTCTTCGTAGGCCGCCCGAAGTCGATCAAGGCTCTCGAAGCAGCGATGGAAGGCGGCAAGCACATCATGCTCGTCGCCCAGAAGACGGCTGCGAAAGATGAGCCGACCGAAAAGGACATGTACGAAGTAGGGTGTATCGCCAACATCCTGCAGATGCTGAAGCTGCCCGACGGTACCGTGAAGGTGCTCGTCGAAGGCTTGCAGCGCGCGAAGACGCTTTCCATCGAAGAACAGGAAACGCAGTTCTCGTGCGAAGTCATGCCGCTCGAACCTGACCACGCCGACAGCGCTGAAACCGAAGCGCTGCGTCGCGCGATCGTGTCGCAGTTCGACCAGTATGTGAAGCTGAACAAGAAGATCCCGCCGGAGATCCTGACCTCGCTGTCGGGTATCGACGAGGCAGGGCGTCTCGCCGACACGATCGCGGCGCATTTGCCGCTCAAGCTCGACCAGAAGCAACACATCCTCGAGATGTTCCCGGTGATCGAGCGGCTCGAGCATCTGCTCGCGCAACTCGAAGCCGAGATCGACATCCTGCAGGTCGAAAAGCGTATCCGCGGGCGCGTGAAGCGTCAGATGGAGAAGAGTCAGCGCGAGTACTACCTGAACGAACAGGTCAAGGCGATCCAGAAGGAACTCGGCGAAGGCGAAGAAGGTGCGGATCTCGAAGAACTCGAGAAGCGCATCACGGCCGCCCGCATGCCGAAGGAAGCGAAGAAGAAGGCCGACGCCGAGCTGAAGAAGCTCAAGCTGATGTCGCCGATGTCGGCGGAAGCGACGGTCGTGCGCAACTACATCGACACGCTGATCGGCTTGCCATGGCGCAAGAAGAGCAAGGTCAACAACGACCTGTCGAATGCGGAGCGCGTGCTCGACGAAGACCACTTCGGTCTCGAGAAAGTGAAGGAACGTATTCTCGAGTATCTCGCGGTCCAGCAACGTGTCGACAAGGTCAAGGCGCCGATCTTATGCCTCGTGGGGCCTCCGGGCGTCGGTAAGACTTCGCTCGGTCAGTCGATCGCGCGCGCGACGAACCGCAAGTTCGTGCGCATGGCATTGGGCGGCGTGCGTGACGAAGCCGAGATTCGTGGCCACCGTCGCACGTACATCGGTTCGATGCCGGGTAAGATCCTGCAAAGCCTGACCAAGGTCGGCGTGCGCAATCCGCTCTTCCTGCTCGACGAAGTCGACAAGATGGGTCAGGATTTCCGCGGCGATCCGTCGTCGGCCCTGCTGGAAGTGCTCGATCCGGAACAGAACCATACGTTCGCCGACCACTACGTCGAAGTCGACTTCGATCTGTCGGACGTGATGTTCGTGGCGACGTCGAACTCGCTGAACATTCCGCCGCCGCTGCTCGACCGGATGGAAGTGATTCGTCTGTCCGGTTATACGGAAGACGAGAAGGTCAGCATCGCGCAGCGTTATCTGCTGCCGAAGCAGAAGAAGAACAACGGCCTCAAGGATGGCGAGGTCGATGTGACGGAAACTGCGATCCGCGACATCATTCGTTACTACACGCGCGAAGCGGGCGTCCGCTCGCTCGAGCGTGAAATTTCGAAGATCTGCCGCAAGGTCGTGAAGATGCTTCTGCTGAAGAAGGCGGAAGGCGCGGTGAAGGTCGACGGCAGCAACCTCGACACGTTCCTCGGCGTGCGCAAGTACGACTTCGGTCTGGCCGCGAAGGAAAATCAGGTGGGCCAGGTCACGGGTCTCGCGTGGACGGAAGTGGGCGGCGATCTGCTGACCATCGAAGCCGCGGTGATGCCGGGCAAGGGCAATGTGATCCGCACGGGTTCGCTCGGCGACGTGATGAAGGAATCCGTCGAAGCGGCGCGCTCGGTCGTGCGTTCGCGTTCGCGTCGTCTTGGCATCAAGGACGAAGCGTTCGAGAAGCAGGACATTCACATCCACGTGCCGGAAGGCGCAACGCCGAAAGATGGTCCTTCGGCTGGTATCGCGATGACGACCGCGCTGGTGTCGGTGTTGACCGGTATTCCGGTGCGCGCCGATGTCGCGATGACGGGCGAAATCACGCTGCGTGGCGAAGTTCTGCCGATCGGCGGCCTGAAGGAAAAGCTGCTGGCGGCGCATCGCGGTGGCATCAAGCTGGTGCTGATTCCGGAAGAAAACGTCAAGGACTTGACGGAGATTCCGGACAACGTGAAGAACGCGATCGAAATCGTGCCGGTCCGCTGGATCGACAAGGTGCTCGAACTTGCGCTCGAGCGTGTACCGCAGGCGTTACCGGAAGAAGAACCGAAGCCCTCGGCGCCGGTTGGGGCTGAGCCGGGCAAGGATGCCGCGACGGACGTCGTCAAGCACTAAGGTTCGATGCGCATCAGAATGCGCTGACGCCAAAGCATTCTGCAGCGGTGTTGTTCGCTGAAGCAGAAAACCCGCGGTCAAGAGCCGCGGGTTTTTTTTGCCCGCGCGGCTTCGTCGCCAGGCCGCATCGCCAGTCTTTCCGCTGCAACATACTGTGACAAAAGCGCCCCTCTAAAATAACGTCGATCAGGCTCAACCCCGGTTGACACAAGGGTTTCGGCCGCTTCTAATGAGGCGGCCTGGCGTTCGCGCCGGCCGCGTGGCGGGAGGTGCTGGAAAGCACTGTCACGATTGCCAATAAATATTCACGGGGGTTTGAATGAACAAGACGGAATTGATCGATCACATCGCACAGCAAGCCGACATTTCGAAGGCCGCGGCGGGCCGTGCGCTCGATGCGGTCATCGCGGGCGTCAAAAACACGTTGAAGAAGGGCGGATCTGTGACGTTGGTCGGCTTTGGCACGTTCGCGGTCGGCAAGCGCACCGCGCGCACCGGACGCAATCCGCGCACGGGCGCCGCGATCAAAATCAAGGCAGCAAAAGTTCCTAAATTTAGGCCTGGCAAAGCTCTGAAGGATGCGCTAAACTAGTGCGCTTGCTGCTTGAGGAATTGCTTAACCCGACTGCATGAACGATTCACTGGGAGGGCAGCGGCAAGGCAGAAAACACATCAAGCACTGAATCACGAAACGGGTGCTTAGCTCAGTTGGTAGAGCGGCGCCCTTACAAGGCGTAGGTCGGGAGTTCGAGCCTCTCAGCACCCACCAGTTTCAGATTCGGCTGCAGTGTTTCCAGTCGCAAAAGTGCAGTATAAGGAGTGGTAGTTCAGTCGGTTAGAATACCGGCCTGTCACGCCGGGGGTCGCGGGTTCGAGTCCCGTCCACTCCGCCAGTATCCACGAAAGGCGAACTCCGGTTCGCCTTTTTTGTTGCCCGCTGTTGTAAGATCGGGCGTTCTGTTTTTGGCACCCCTCACGCATGCTCGATTTTTTCCGCAATCACCAACGCCTGATGATGTTCATGCTCATCCTCGTCATTTTGCCGGGGTTGGGTTTCGTGGGTATTCAGGGTTTCCGCGGCTTCTTTGACGAAAGTGCAAACGTCGCGAGTGTCAACGGTCACAAGATCACCCGTGTCGAATACGACGACGCGATGCGCCAGCAGATCGACCGCGGGCGTCAGATGCTCGGCGCGAAGTTCGACATGAAGTCGTTCGACACGCCGGAGCGCCGTCGCCAGATGCTCGACGGCATGATCGAGCAGCGTGTGCTTGCCGACGAAACGCAGCGTCTGCATCTGAGCGCATCGGACGAAGCGGTGCGCCGCGCGCTGCTGTCCGATCCGGTGATCTCGTCGCTGAAGAATCCCGACGGGTCGATCGACCTCGACCGCTACAAGCAACTGCTCGCGATGCAGGGCATGACGCCCGATCAGTACGACGAGCGCGTGCGCTACAACCTCGCTATGCAACAACTGCCCGCGAGCATCGAGGCGAGCGCGTTCACGTCGAAGACGCTCGCGCAGCACTTGACCGAGCTCGCGCAGCAGCAGCGTGAAGTGCAGGGCATTGCGTTCCATCCGCACGATTACGCGGCGAAGATCCAGCCGACCGATGCGCAACTGCAAGCGTACTACGACGCGCATCGCAACGACTTCGCGACGCCCGCTACGGCGACGATCCAGTACCTGGTGATGTCGCCGGCCGCGCTGAGCGCATCGGTGCAGCCGAGCGACGCGGACCTGAAGAAGTACTACGACGACAACATCGCCCACTTCCGCACCGAAGGCGAAGTGCGCGCGAGCCATATCCTGATTGCGGCACCGAAGGACGCGAGCGCGGCCGACAAGGCCAAAGCGAAGCAGAAGGCCGAGGAGTTGCTCGCGCAGCTCAAGGCGCATCCGGACCAGTTCGCGCAGATCGCGCGGCAGAACTCGCAGGATCCGGGTTCGGCATCGAAGGGTGGCGATCTCGGTTACTTCGGCCGCGGCATGATCGCGGGCGGCCAGGCGTTCGACGACGCGGTGTTCGCGCTGAAGAAGGACGAAATCAGCGGCATCGTCCAGACCGACTTCGGTTTCCACATCATCAAGGTCACCGATGTAAAGCCGGCGGTCACGAAGTCGTTCGACGAAGTGAAAGACCAGATCGCCAGGGAGCTGAAGACGCAACTGGCGAGCAAGGCATTCACCGACAGTTCGGAAGGTTTCACGTCGCTCGTCTATGAAAAGGCCAAGAGCCTGCAGCCGGCTGCTGACAAATTCAAGCTGCAGATCCAGACCGCGACGGTCACGCCGCAGCCGGATCCGAAGCTGCCGCCCGACAGCCCGCTGAACAACCCGAAGTTCCTCGCAGCCGTGTTCGCGAACGACTCGGTATCGGCGCACAACAATACGCAGGCCATCGACGTCGGCAACAACACGCTGATCGCCGCGCGTGTGACCGACTACAAGCCCGCTGCCGTGCCCGCATTCGACGCGGTGAAGGACGCGGTGCGTCAGAAGGTGATCGCCGTGCAGGCGAACGAAGCAGCGCACAAGGACGGCGTCGCGAAACTGGCCGAGTTCGAGAAGTCGAAGGCGACTGCTGGTTTCTCGTCGCCGCTGAAGGTGTCGCGCAATGACGCGCAGGGCGTGCCACCTGCCGCACTGAGCGCAATCTACAAGGTCGATGCGCAAAAGTTGCCGGCCTACGTCGGTGTCGATCTCGGCGACGACGGCTATGCGATCTATCGCGTGAACCAGATCGTGCAGCCCGCGGCCACCGACGCGCAGCATCTCGCTGTCGCGCAGCAGCAGATCGCGCAGGTGGACGCGCAGTCGGAGACCGAAGCCTATCTGAAAGCGCTGCGCGAGCGCTCGAAGGTGAAGATCTACGGTACGCTCGACAGCGCCGCCCAGCCGGCCGATCAGTAAGCCGCAGTAAGCATTACCTGCTCGTCCAAAAGCAAGCCCCGCATTTGCGGGGCTTTTTTTATCTACAGCCAGGTGGCAGCTTTACAGACAGCCGCTGATCGCGCCGGTGGCGTTGCCGCCGCCAGCGCCGCCGGCGCGAAAGCCGACCCACGTGCCCTTACCGCTATACGAAGGACGGACCACCGCGGCCGCGCCGTTGGGCGGCTGCTGGCCCGGGACGTAGACGTCCATGGCCTGATCGTTGGCGAGGATGTTTTGCGAGATCACCTGTTGTTGCGAACTATCCGCCCATTTCTGCGCGATGCAGGTTGCGACGGCGCGAGGCGGCTGCTGGCTTTGACCCACCGACTGAACGCCGGCCGGCGGTTGAGCCGCGCAAGCCGAGATGGCAATGGTCAAAGCGATTAACGGTAAATATTTCAACGTTATCTCCTCAGAAGTCGCTCAAGAATGAGCCGGGTGGCAGGGATTGCCCATATGTCGAACGGCTCGGCGATCCGTGTTCCCCAGGTTCCGGAAACAAGTCGTTAGCAGGTCTTTCAGTGCGGCGAACTTGCGTGAAGAAGTGGCTTGACAGCGGGCCACACGTTGTTGAGTAGCAGCGGCTGTGCCTGCTGCGTCGGGTGGAGCTGATCGGCCTGGAACATGTCCGGTTTATCTGCGATGCCGGCGAGAAGAAACGGCACGAGCGGCACATGGAACTCCTTCGAGAGTTGGCCGTAGAGGCCGTGGAACTTTTGCGTATAGTCGGGGCCGTAATTGGGCGGCACGTACATGCCGACGAGCACGACCTTCGCGTGGCCTTGCTGCGCCTGTTCGATGATCGTGCGCAGGTTGTCCTCGGTCGTCGAGAGCGGCACGCCGCGCAACGCGTCGTTGGCGCCGAGCTCGACGATCACGATGCTCGGTTTGAGCCGTTCCATCAGCGCGGGCAGACGCGCGCGTCCGCCGCTCGTCGTGTCGCCGCTGATGCTCGCATTGGCGACGCTATAATCGATGCGCTCTTCGGCCAGACGCTGACGCATCAACGCGACCCAGCCCGTATCGCGGGGCAGCCCGTACTCAGCGGAGATGCTGTCGCCGAGCACGACGATCACCGGCTTCGCGGGTTCGGGCGTATTCGCCGCGTGAGCCCGCAACGGTAACGAAACCAGCGCGGCGGCCATCATGGTCGCGCCGAATGCCGCAGACAGCGCCGCGGCGCGAGGGGCGATGGCGCGCACTTTCAACCTACGCTTCACCATGCCAAACAGAACTGATCCAGTCATTGAAGTGCGGGGTTTGTGCAAGAGGGTTAAGGATGCTGCGGGCGAACTGACGATTCTCGATCACATCGATCTTGCCGTCGATGCCGGCAGCAGCGTCGCGATCGTCGGTGCATCCGGGTCGGGCAAGTCTACGCTGCTCGGCTTGCTCGCGGGATTGGACAGTGCTAGCGCGGGCTCGGTTCGGTTGCTCGGGCGTGAACTCGGCGAGCTCGACGAAGACGGCCGCGCCGCGTTGCGCAGCGGCGCGGTCGGCTTCGTGTTCCAGTCGTTTCAGTTGATGCCGCATCTGACCGCGCTCGAAAACGTCACGTTGCCGCTCGAACTGCAAGGCGGCATCGGCACACGCGAGGCCGCCGCGCGTGCGCGTGAACTGCTCGAACAGGTTGGGCTCGGGCAGCGTACCGGTCATTATCCGAAGCTGCTGTCGGGCGGCGAGCAGCAGCGCGTCGCGCTCGCGCGCGCGTTCGTCACGCGCCCGGCGATCCTGTTCGCCGACGAACCCACCGGCAGTCTCGACGCGGCCACCGGCCACGCGGTGATCGATCTGATGTTCGAGATGAATCGCGCGCACGGCGCGACGCTCGTGCTCGTGACACACGACATCGAACTCGCGCGGCGTTGCGATACGACGGTGACGATCGAAGCGGGGCGGCTCGCTTGATGGTCCGGCCGATCGCGGGCTTGCGCTCGGGTACCTCGAGCATGTCGTCGTCGAAGCAAAAACAAAGCGGGCCGTAGCCCGCTTCGTTCTGTTTGTGGCGCGTTATCGCCCGCTATCGTGCGCTCCAGACTTCCATTCAGCGCTTCAACGCAGCCCGGGCCCGCGCGATCAGCGCCGACGTCGACGAGTCATGCTTCTTCACGTCGGCACTCGCCGCGCCCAGATCGGCCTCGACCACCTTGCCGAGAATCTTGCCGAGTTCGACGCCCCACTGATCGAACGGGTTGATGTTCCACACCGACGCCTGCACCAGCACCTTGTGCTCATAAAGCGCGATCAGCGCGCCGAGGGTGCGCGCGGTCAACGCGTCGAGCAGCAGCGTCGCGGTGGGGCGGTTGCCCGGGAACGTCAGGTGCGGTGCGAGTTCCGGCTTGTCGGGGCCGGCCACTTTCTTCGCTTCCTCGAGCGTGCGACCGAGCATCAACGCTTCGCTCTGCGCGAAGCAGTTCGCGAGCAGCTTCGGATGATGGCTCGCGAGCGGATGCTCGGGCGTCAGCAGCGCGATGAAATCGATCGGCACGATCGTCGGGCCCTGGTGCAGCATCTGGAAAAACGCGTGCTGACCGTTCGTGCCCGGCTCGCCCCACGTGACTGCGGAAGTCGCATAGTCGACGAACGCGCCGTCGAGACGTGCGGACTTGCCATTGCTCTCCATTTCGAGCTGCTGCAGATACGACGGCAGGAAATGCAGCGCCTGCGAATACGGCGCGACCAGATAGCTCTGCGAGCCGAAGAAGTTGCGATACCAGATGCCGATCATGCCGAGCAGCACCGGCAGGTTCCTGTCGAGCGGCGCGGTGCGGAAGTGCTGGTCCATCTCGTTGGCGCCGGCGAGCAGCTCGTCGAACTGTTGCGGACCTACCGCGATCATGATCGATAGACCGACGGCCGACCACAGCGAGTAGCGTCCGCCGACCCAGTCCCACATCGAGAACACGTTCTCTTGCGCGATGCCGAACTTGACGACTTCGGCCGTATTGGCCGACACACCGACGAAGTGCTTCGCCAGCGCGCTTTCCGGGCAGCCTTTCTGGATGAAAAAGTCGCGCAGCGAGCGCGCGTTGGTCATCGTCTCCAGCGTCGTGAAAGTCTTCGACACGATGATCGCGAGCGTCTCTTCGGGATCGATCTGCTGCATCACGCTGTACAGATCGGCGCCGTCCACGTTCGACACGAAGTGCGTCGAGATCTCGGGCGTCGCGAGATGATGCAACGCGTGCACGACCATCTTCGGCCCTAGATCCGAGCCGCCGATGCCGATGTTTACGACATGACGGATCCGCTTGCCAGTGTAGCCGGTCCATGCGCCGCTGCGGACCTGCTCGGCGAACGCGGCCATTTTCTTGCGCTCGGTCTGCACTTCGGCGAAGAACGGCGCCTTCGGGTCGGTTGCGCGCAAGGCCGTGTGCAGCGCGGCGCGGCCTTCGGTCGGGTTGACGACCTCGCCCGCGAACATCGCGTCGCGGCGCTTTTCGACGCCGGCTTCGCGGGCGAGTTGCACGAGCAGTTGCAGGGTTTCGGCGGTGATGCGGTGCTTCGAGAAATCGGCTGAGAGACCGCCGCCCGCGAACGTGAAGCGTTCGGCGCGCGTGGGAGCGGGATCGTTCTCGGGGGCGAACCAGTCGCGCAGATGCGCATCGCGAATCGTGTCGTAATGCGTCTGCAGCGAGGACCAGGAGGGGAGCGAGTTCTGGGTCATAGCGTCCGTCTAACCAAGGGGCACGAAGGAAGGCGCGCGCATGAAGCGTGGCCGAGAATGATGCGGCGATGCAGTCAGAGCGATGCCACGCGGCCCGGATCGGGACAGGTGCCGACGATACTTCGCGAAGCGGGTGAACTTCGCGAACACGCGAGGCGGCGCCCGCGCCCGCTGGAGTATCGCCGCGACCCGCGATCGATCCGACGCGCGGCGCAGGCAATCAGTATAGCGGGGATGCGCGACGGGCAGCAGGGCGTTGCGCGCGCTCGCAATGATTGGGATCGCGATGTTTCATCGGTGTGAACGAGCGCCGCGGACGCGATTCGTATTCAGAGCAATCGCGCGCGTCAAGCAACCGGCGCCGAATAGAACAGCCGGTTCAACAAGGTACGCACCATCGGTGCCAGCTCGCCGGCCGTCAGCCCGGCGGGGCCGTGGCCCTGCGCGGTCAGCGTATCGGCGGCAAGGCCGTGCAGATAGACGCCCGCGAGCGCCGCCTCGAAGCGTGGCAGATGCTGCGCGAGCAGCGCGCCGATGATGCCGCCGAGCACGTCGCCGGTGCCGCCCGTCGCGAGCGCGGCGTTGCCGGTCGGGTTCAGCGCGAGGCGGCCGTCGGGCGCGGCGATGATCGTGCCGACGCCCTTCAGCACGACGACGCTCGCAAAACGCGCCGCGAGCGCACGCGCGGCCGCGAGACGGTCGCGTTGCACGCTCGCCGCATCGCTGCCAAGCAGGCGCGCCGCTTCGAGCGGATGCGGAGTGAAAATGCACGGATCGCCTTGCACGCCGCGCGCGGTGACTTCCGCGGCGAGCGCGGGATCCTTGGCGACCAGGTTCAGCGCGTCGGCATCGAACAGCTTGGGCACGTCGAGTTGCAGCACGTCGTGCAGTACCCGCGTCGCGCGTTCGCCGTGCCCCATGCCGCAGCCGATCGCGAGTGCGTCCATCGAATCGAGCGGCAGCGTGTCGATCGGATGCAGCATCAGTTCGGGGTGCGGCGGATCGTAGGGCGGGGCGCCTTCGCCGAGCAGCGCGACGTGGACCTTGCCCGCGCCGGTGTAGAGCGCCGCGCGCGCCGCGAGAATCGGCGCGCCGCACATGCCGGTGTCGCCGCCGACCACCGCGAGGCTGCCGAAGGTGCCCTTGTTGGTCGCGAAGTTGCGTGGGGGCATGAAGGGGCCGAAGAGATCGGGCGCGCTGAGCTGGATCGCCGCACGTGAGGCGCTGGTGGCAGCGTCCTGGCTGCCCCTGTCGTTGATCCCTGCCACGAGCCCGATCGGTGCGACCGTCACTCGCCCGGCGAGATCGCGGCCTTGCGCGGTGAACAGCCCCGGCTTCGCGCCGATGAACGTGATCGTGTGCGTCGCATGGACCGCCGCCGCGCCGTTGCCGCCGATCACCGCGCCGGTGTCGCTGTCGAGCCCGCTGGGCACATCGAGCGCGAGCACGGCGCCTTGTGTCGGGCGCGCCTTCGTGCGCTGCGACAACTGCCGCGCGAGCGTCGCGAAGACGCCGTCGAGCGGCCGCGCGAGACCGATGCCGAACATACCGTCGACGAGCCAGCCATAGCCGTCGAGCGAGGCGGGCGGCGCCGCATCGATCGGCACGCCGGCGGCGCGCGCGGCGTCGAGCGCCCAGCGCGCGTCGGCGGGCTTCACTTCAACCGGCATACAGACTTCGACTGCGATGCCGGCCTTGTGCAGTTCCGTCGCGACGACCAGCGCGTCGCCGCCATTGTTGCCGGGGCCGGCGACCAGCCACGCGCGCTGCTGCGACTTCGTCACCGACGTATCCGCGGCGATCCGTTCGAGCAGCCAGCGCGCGGCCGCATGACCGGCGCGCGCCATCAGCGTGTGCTCGGGCAGGGCCGTGGCGGCCTGGGATTCGGCGATCCGCAAGTCGGTCAGCGTCAGCAGCGGCAGCGCAAGCGGCTGCGAGTCGGTCAGCGGATCGAAAAGGGAGAGCAGCGAGTTTTCTGCGTCTGTCATGGCGAAACCTGGCGGTGCGCCCGCGGCGCGGCGGGCAGACTTTGGAATCGCTATGTTAGTGCCGATAGGCGCACGGCGTGCGGCTGTTTCGGTGCGCGCGGCGCAAGCGGCGCGATGAACGCGGGGTATCGACAGCGGGCTGTCAGCCCGCCATACCCGCCTGGAACCGCACGAAACCTTACTGGAACCGCTCCGGCCTCAATGCAGCGAGCGTGTCTTGCGGCAACGTCGGCGTCTGTCCCGACATCAGCTGTGCAACGAGCTTGCCCGCGCCGCAGGCGAGACCCCAGCCGGCCGGGCCATGCCCGACGTTGATGAACAGCCGCGGATGCAGCGCGTTGCCGATCACCGGCAAGCCATCGGGCGACAGCAGTTTCACGCCTTCCCACGGCAGCGCCGCCGAAATGCGCGCGGCGCCCGGAATCCAGTCGTGCGTCGCCTGGCCGAGCAACGCGAGCGCCTCCTTGGTCAGCGCTTCGCCGAGCGGCTTGTCGATCCGGCTCGCGCTTTGCAGCACCGCGCCGCCCGCGATCCGCAGCCGATGGTTCATGCGGCTGATGCCGATGCGCTTGACCGCATCGACGATCGCGACGTGCGGCGCGCATTCCTCGTGCGCGATCGGCGCGACCAGCGAATGCAGCCGCAGCGGATGCAGCGGCAGCCTGAGCCCCGCGCGTTCGAGCAGCGCGAGGCTGCCGTAACCGGCGGCGACCACGACCGCGTCGGCCTGGACCACGTCGATCTCGCGCGAGCGGGGCGCGCCGTCGCGCGGCGCCAGTTCGACCGCCGCGCGCTGACTGTCGAGACGAATGCCGGTCACCTCGCAGTTCGGCATGAACTGCACGCCGCCTTGGGTATCGAGCACCTGTTTGACGAGCTTGGTAAAAAGCGGACAGTTCGCGGTGCGCTCGTGCTCGAACAGCACGCCGCCGGCGAATTCAGGATCTGTGGGGACCGCATGCTCGAACGCCGCGCATTCGGCCGGGCTCAGCACGTGATGCGGCACCTCGAACCGGTGCAGCAGATCGAGCGCGGCTGCGTTCAGCTCCCATTCGTGCGCGCTGCGCACGAGGTACAGCAGACCGCTCGCCTGTTCGAATTCGAGGCCGAAGCGGGCTTCGACGTCGGCCATCGCATCGCGCGAGGATTCGATCAGCGGCCGCAGCAGCGCGTACTGGCGCGCGAACGCCTCGGGCGCCTGCCATGCTCCGAGCTGCTTGATGAACTGCCGCGCGGCGCCGTTGAAGCCGGTCTTGCTGATCACGCCATTTTTCGCGTTGTAGCGGCTCGCCATGAAGGTCGGGCCGAACCAGACGTCGAGCGGCGTCGGCAGCACGTTGCCGCCTTGTCCGTAGGTGGCGCCTTGCGCGACGGTCGCGTGACGCTCGACGACGCATACCCGGTGGCCGGCCGCGCGCAGGTGATAAGCGGTGGCGACGCCCGCTACCCCGCCGCCAATGACGATGACATCCATGCTCTGATTCGATGTGCCGACGGGCGGCTCGCGCGCGGTCCCGTTGGCTGTGACATGCGGCGCGCCGCCGGGTGAAACCCGGGTCGCGTGCGCCGATCTGGTGAAACGCGAATGATAGCAGTCAAAACACCCGCGCGGCGACGCGACGGGCACCGCGGCGACGCCCTAAGCGGGCAGGCGCGGCCCGCCGCCCACGCACCCCGGAGCCCGCTGGAAGCCCGTTCCCGGGGTATAATCCCGGACTTCCTTTCCGCCTCACGTCGCCTGCATGCGCGGCTCCCCGGCATCAATGAGCGACGCAACGTCAAGTCCCATGGCCCACTTCTCGTGTTTCCCCGGCGCTTCGGCCCTCTCCGATTTTCGTCAAACCCGCCTGCTCGACACGCTCACGCGCATCGACCCGAATATCACCGGCGTGCGCGGGCAGTATCTGCACTTCGTCAATGCGCAGACCGAACTGTCCGCTGAAGACAGCGCGAAGATCGAGGCGCTGATGCACTACGGCAATCCGTTCGAAGAAGGCAAGGAGCGTGGCGCGGTCGAGACCTTCCTCGTCGTGCCGCGCTTTGGCACCGTGTCGCCGTGGGCCAGCAAGGCAACCGACATCGCGCATCTGTGCGGGCTCACGCGGGTGCGCCGCATCGAGCGCGGCGTCGAGTACTCGGTGACGCTGAAAAGCGGCCTGCTCGGCGGCAAGAAGACGCTGTCGGACGAAGCGCGCGCGGCCGTCGCCGCCGCGCTGCACGATCGCATGACCGAGAGCGTCGCGCCGTCGCGCGACCATGCGTTGCATCTGTTCGACGAATTGCCGGCCAAGCCGCTGCAAACCGTCGACGTGCTCGCGAGCGGCCGCGCCGCGCTCGAAACCGCCAACGCGGAACTGGGCCTCGCGCTCGCCGACGACGAAATCGACTATCTGGTCGACGCATTCACGAAGCTCGGCCGCAATCCGACCGACGTCGAGCTGATGATGTTCGCGCAGGCCAACAGCGAGCACTGCCGCCACAAGATCTTCAACGCGGACTGGACGATCGACGGCGAGAAGCAGGACATGTCGCTGTTCAACATGATCCGCAACACCGAGAAGCTGAACCCGCAGGGCACGATCGTCGCGTATTCGGACAACTCGGCGATCATGGTCGGCGGCATGGCCGAGCGCTGGTTCCCGCGCACGCCGGCCGACCGCGGCGCGAGCGAATTGCCCGAGCACTATGGCCGCAGCGTCGAGCTCACGCACACGCTGATGAAGGTCGAAACGCACAATCATCCGACCGCGATCTCGCCGTTCCCGGGCGCCGCGACCGGCGCAGGTGGCGAAATCCGCGACGAAGGCGCGACCGGCCGCGGCGCGCGTCCGAAGGCGGGCCTCGCGGGCTTCACGGTATCGAACCTCGAACTGCCGGACGGCGTCGAGGCGTGGGAAAACGCCCGCGACACCGCTCAGCCGCTCGCGCAGCGCAATCCGGCCGACCAGCACGAAGCGTACGGCCGCCCGGACCGCATCGCCTCGCCGCTGCAGATCATGATCGACGGCCCGCTCGGCGCCGCCGCGTTCAACAACGAATTCGGCCGGCCGAACCTCGGCGGCTACTTCCGCACCTACGAGCAGAACGTCGCGGGTCTCGTGCGCGGCTATCACAAGCCGATCATGATCGCGGGCGGCATCGGCAATATCTCCGACCAGCACACGCACAAGCACGATCTGCCGGAAGGCTCGCTGCTGATCCAGATCGGCGGCCCGGGCATGCGCATCGGCATGGGCGGCGGCGCCGCGAGCTCGATGGCGACCGGCACCAACACCGCCGAGCTCGACTTCGACTCGGTGCAGCGCGGCAACCCGGAAATCGAGCGACGCGCGCAGGAAGTGATCAACGCGTGCTGGCAACTCGGCGACAAGAACCCGATCCTTAGTATTCACGATGTCGGCGCGGGCGGTCTGTCGAACGCGTTCCCCGAAGTGGTGGACGGTGCGGGCAAGGGCGCACTGTTCGAACTGCGCAAGATCCAGCTCGAAGAGAGCGGTCTGTCGCCGCGCGAAATCTGGTCGAACGAAGCGCAGGAGCGCTACGTGCTCGCCATTGCGCCGGCCGATCTGCCGGCGTTCGAGGCGATGTGCAAGCGCGAGCGCTGCCCGTTCGCGGTGATCGGCACGGCCACCGCCGAGCGTCAACTGAAGCTCATTGATTCCGAACTGCAGGAAGGCGCGCACCAGCCAGTCGATATGCCGATGGAAGTGCTGCTCGGCAAGGCGCCGCGTATGCACCGCGACGTAAAGCGTGCCGAGCGCAGGCTCGAACCGGTCGACGTGACCGGCCTCGCGCTGCAGGACGTCGCGCAGAGCGTGCTGCGTCATCCGACGGTCGCGAGCAAGTCGTTCCTGATCACGATCGGCGACCGCTCGGTCGGCGGCACGACCGCGCGCGATCAGATGGTCGGTCCGTGGCAGGTGCCGGTGGCCGACGTCGCGATCACGACGATGGATTACGCAGGCTTCAGCGGCGAAGCGATGACGATGTCCGAGCGCACGCCGCTCGCCGTCATCAACGCACCGGCCTCCGGCCGTATGGCAGTCGGCGAGGCGATCACCAACATCGCGGCGGCGCCGATCGCGTCGCTCGACAAACTCAAGCTGTCGGCCAACTGGATGGCCGCGTGCGGCGCGCCTGGCGAAGACGCCGCGCTCTACGACACGGTCAAGGCGATCGGTATGGAACTGTGCCCGGCGCTCGGTATCGGCATTCCGGTCGGCAAGGATTCGCTGTCGATGCGCACCCGCTGGGAAGAGAGCGGCGTCGCGAAGGAAGTGGTCGCGCCGGTGTCGCTGATCATCTCCGCGTTCGCGCCGGTTGAAGACGTCCGCAAGCATCTGACGCCACAACTGCAGCGCGTGAGCGAAGTCGGCGAGTCGGTGCTGATCGCGATCGATCTCGGCCGCGGCAAGCAGCGTCTGGGCGGCAGCATTCTCGCGCAGGTCACGCAGCAGGTCGGCGACACGGTGCCGGACGTCGACGATCCGGAAGATCTGAAGCGCTTCTTCAACGCGATCCAGGCGCTCAATAGCGACGGCAAGCTGCTCGCGTACCACGACCGCTCGGACGGCGGCCTGTGGGCGACGGTTTGCGAAATGGCGTTCGCGGGTCACGCGGGCGTGTCGCTGAACGTCGACATGCTCGTGCTCGACGCGCATCACGAATCCGATTACGGCGACGCGAAGGACTGGGTGAAGCAGACCAGCGGCCGCCGCGACGACCGCACGCTGCGCGCGCTTTTCAACGAAGAGCTCGGCGCCGTCGTGCAAGTGCGCGCGGCCGATCGCGACGCGGTGCTCGCCGCGCTGCGCGAGCATGATCTGTCGGCGTGCTCGCACGTGATCGGCAAGACCAACGAGCGCGACGTGATCGAGATCTATCGCGACGCGAAGAAGCTCTACGAGGCGCCGCGTGCCGAACTGCATCGCACGTGGAGCGAAGTGAGCTGGCGCATCGCGCGTCTGCGCGACAACCCGGCTTGCGCCGACGCCGAATACGACGCGCTGCTCGACGCGGCCGACCCGGGCATCACGCCGGTGCTGAGCTTCGATCCGGCCGACGATGTCGCCGCCCCGTTCGTCCCCCAAGGGGACTTCCTTCGGGGCGTCCCCCAAGGGGACTTCCTTCGGGGCGTTGGCAAGGGCGCGCGTCCGCGCGTCGCGATCCTGCGCGAGCAGGGCGTGAACTCGCATCTGGAGACGGCCTATGCATTCGATCGCGCCGGCTTCGACGCGCACGACGTGCATATGAGCGACCTGCTCGCGGGCCGCGCGAACCTCGCCGATTTCGCGGGTGCGGTCGCGTGCGGCGGCTTCTCGTACGGCGATACGCTGGGCGCCGGCGAAGGCTGGGCGAAGACGATCCGCTTCAACGCGCAACTGGCCGACATGTTCGCCGCGTTCTTCAGTCGTGGCGACACGTTCGCGCTCGGCATCTGCAACGGCTGCCAGATGATGAGCAGCCTCGCGTCGATGATCCCCGGCGCCGAAGCATGGCCGAAGTTCACGCGCAACAAGTCGGAGCAGTTCGAGGCACGCTTCTCGCTCGTCGAGGTGCAGGCATCGCCGTCGCTCTTTTTCGCCGGCATGGAAGGCTCGCGCATTCCGGTCGCGGTCGCGCACGGCGAAGGCTTTGCGGACTTCTCGCAGCAGGGCGACAAGTCGAAGGTCGCGGTCGCGATGCGCTATGTCGATCACCGTGGTCAGGCGACCGAGCAGTATCCGTTCAACCCGAACGGTTCGCCCGAGGGCATCACGTCGGTCACGACGGCCGATGGCCGCTTCACGGTGCTGATGCCGCACATGGAGCGCGTGCATCGCGCGGTGCAGATGAGCTGGCATCCGCAGGGCTGGGGCGAGATCGGCACGGACGCGAGCCCGTGGCTGCGCGCGTTCCAGAACGCGCGTCGCTGGCTCGGTTGACGAGTCGAGGGGCTGCCGCCCGCGTGCGGCGGCTCCTGTTTGCGGCAGCCACGCACGCCGCCGCTGCAAATCTTGCAGCAACAAAAAAGCCGCCCACGGGCGGCTTTATCGCATTCAGGCTTCTGAGCCAGGCGGACTATCCGAAGACAATCTGCCCGCCGACCCTTACTGAATCTTCGCGTTCTTGCGCAGATTCTCTTCGAACGCCTGCAGCTTTTCCTGCTGGATCTGCTGCACGATCTGCGTGCGCACCTGCTCGAGCGGCGGCGGCGTGACGGCGCGGATGTCGTCGACACGGATGATGTGCCAGCCGAATTGCGTATGCACCGGCGTGTCGGTCATCTGGCCTTTCTGCAGATGCGTGGCCGCGTCTGCGAATTCAGGCACGTAGGCCTTCGGATCCGACCAGTCGAGATCGCCGCCGTTCTTGCCCGATCCCGGGTCCTTCGAGTACTGCTTGGCCAGGGCCTCGAAGCTCGCGCCGGCCTTGATCTTCGCGATCAGCTCCTTCGCCTGTTGCTCGTTGTCGACGAGGATATGGTGCAGGTGATATTCCTTGCCGCCCGCATCCTTGACGAGCGCGTTGTAGCGCGCGGTGATTTCGGCGTCGGTCGGCTGATTGTTCTTTACGAAGTCTTCGATCAGCGCGCGCAGCACGACAGTTTGCTGCGCGACCGCGATTTGCGCCTTGACGTCCGGACGGTTCGGCAGCCCGCGACGCAGCGCTTCCTGCATCAGGATTTCGCGATTCACGAGCTCTTCGCGCACGGCCTGCTGCAGTTGCGGCGTGTCCTGCTGTCCCTGGTGAACCAGTTGCTGGATCAATGCGTCGGCGCGCGACTTCGGAATCGGCGTGCCGTTCACCACGGCGATGTTCTGTGCGAATGCAGGTGCGGCCGCGAACGCAGCCAGCAATACCCAGTGGCGGGTTTTCTTCAAGGTCATCGAAAGGTTCCTAGCGGGGCAACAAAGCAAATTCTTCGGGCGTATACGCCGTGATGGCAAGGGCATGAATGCCGCGCTGCATGGCATCGGCCAGCGCATCATACACCATGCGATGCCGCGCCACGCGGGGCTTGCCGGCAAACGCGACGGCCACGATCGTGACACTGAAATGACCGCCGGCGGCGGCACCAGCGTGGCCCGCGTGCTGCGCGCTGTCGTCGGTGATGCGGATCGATTCGACGGGCGCGAGCGCGGCCGCGAGGCGCGCCTCGATGAGCGCGGCGCGCTCGGCGGTGGTGGCGTGCATGAACAGGTCGCTCATGTCATTCCTCCTTCATGTACTTCGACAGCCACAGGCTTTGCCCGACGATGAACACGAGCAGGCAGCCGGTCGCGCCGAACAGCTTGAAATTGACCCACTGATCGGTCGTATAGTGATACGCGACGAACAGGTTCAGCAGACCGAGCAGCACGAAAAACGCCGCCCAGATCAGGTTCAGCTTGCCCCAGATCGCGTGCGGCAGCGTGATCTGCTTGCCCATCATCGCTTCGATGAGGTTCTTGTTGAAGCCGAGCTGCGACACGATCAGCGCGACGGAAAACGCCCAGTACAGCACGGTCGGCTTCCATTTGATAAAGGTGTCGTTGTGCAGCACGAGCGTCGCGCCGCCAAATACGACGACGACGCCGAGGCTCACCCACAGCATCGGGTCAACCTTGCGGTGGCGGAACGCCACCCACGCGATCTGCACCAGCGTGGCGACGATCGCCACTGCCGTCGCCGTGAAAATGCCCCAGATCTTGAAGGCGACGAAGAACAGGATGATCGGGAACAGATCGAACAGGAATTTCATTATCTGATCGGGAAGTCGGAGAGTGAGTCGAACGTTGAAGCGCGCCCGCCTGGCGTGCAAGGTGCGCGGTGCCCGCTGGCGAGCGGGACTGCCGCATTGGAAGGGCGCCGCGCGCACTTCCAATGCGGCGCCGAAGGCGGGCAGGGATGCTGCCGCGCCGCGTTACTTGGGCTCGAATTGTAACGCAGCTGAATTGATGCAGTAACGCAGACCGGTCGGCGCCGGTCCGTCCTCGAACACGTGGCCCAGATGCGCGCCGCAGTTCTTGCACTGCACCTCGATGCGCAGCATGCCGTGTGAGCGGTCGGTCTTCTCGGCGATCACCTCGCCGTTGATGGGGCGGAAATAGCTCGGCCAGCCGCAGCCGGCGTCGAACTTGGTGTCCGATTCGAACAGCGGCGCGCCGCAGCACACGCAGTCGTAGACGCCGCGTTCCCAGTGATCGTCGTAGCGGCCCGTGAACGGGCGCTCGGTGGCCGCATGGCGCGTCACCTGGTATTCCATGTCGGTCAGCTGCTTGCGCCACTCGGCGTCGCTTTTCTGTACGGCTGGGGCGTCATGCTTGAGATCGTCGGGGTTGCTCATGGTCGGGTTCCTGTCTCGGGTTTGTCTCGCGGGTTTGTGCTGGTTCGTGCCGGTGTTTTCTGGAGGCACGGCCGTGGCGATTCAACCGCGCCGGCGCGTCATGACGAACAGCTCACTTCCAGTGAGTTCGCCCAGTCGGGCGGCAGGCCCGCATACGACGCGTATTCGGGCTGCTCGTCGAACGGGTGACGCAACACGGCCGCGAGCCGTTCCACCTCGGAGAAATCCTTCTCCTTCGCGCGTTGGATCGCCGTTTCCGCCAGATGGTTGCGAAGTACGAATTTGGGGTTCACGCGATTCATTGCAATGGCGCGCGCAACGTCGTCGCGTGACTCTTCGGCGAGCCGCGCGCGATAGTCGTTCGCCCATGCGTCGAAGGCGACGCGATCGAGGAACAGGTCGCGCACCGGCGTGTCGCCGCTCGCTTCGTGTTTCGACAGGCGCGCGAGATTGCGGAACGTCAGCGTGAAATCGGCGCGGTTCGCGTGCATCACTTCGAACAGCCGGTTGACCAGCGCGTCGTCGCCGTCGCGCGCCTGTTCGAGGCCGAGCTTTGCGCGCATGCGGTTTTCGAGCGCCGGCGCGAAACGGTCCTTGAAGCCGGCGAGCACGTGCTGCGCATCTTCGACCGCCTTGTCGGCGCGCACGCTTTCGTCGTGCTTCTCGCCGAACAACGGCAGTAGTCCCTGCGCGAGGCAGAACAGGTTCCAGTACGCGATTTGCGGCTGCAGCCGGTAGGCGTAGCGGCCCTGCGTATCGGAGTGATTGCAGATGTGGCCGGCATCGAAGCCATCCATGAAACCGAACGGGCCGTAGTCGATCGTCAGGCCCAGGATCGACATGTTGTCGGTATTCATCACGCCGTGACAGAAACCGACCGCCTGCCAGTCGACCATCAGATCCGCGCTGGAGCGCACCGCCTCGGCGAGCAGCGCCAGATACGGATCGTCGGCCTCCTTGCAATGCGGATAGAAGCGCTCGATGACGTGATCGGCGAGCGCGCGCAACGCGTCGACACGATCGTTCGCGTAGAAGTGCTCGAAGTGGCCGAAGCGCACGAAGCTCGGCGCGACGCGCGTGACCACCGCGGCGGTTTCGATCGTCTCGCGCCGCACCGGCTGGTCGGAGCCGATCACGGACAATGCGCGCGTGGTCGGAATGCCGAGATGATGCATCGCCTCCGAGCACAGATATTCGCGGATCGACGAGCGCAGCACCGCGCGGCCGTCGCCCATGCGCGAATAGGGCGTGCGGCCCGCGCCTTTGAGCTGCAGTTCGTTGCGCTCGCCGTCGTGTTCGAGCTCGCCCAGACCGAGCGCGCGGCCGTCGCCGAGCTGGCCGGCCCACACGCCGAACTGATGCCCCGAGTACACCGACGCATAAGGCAGCGTGTCGGCCGGCCAGTCGCGCGTCGCGTTGCCGCAGAACAGCTCGATAAAGCCCGGATCGCGCTCGATACCCTCGGGCATCCCGAGCCGCGCGGCGGTCTCGGCCGAGAAGCCGACGAGATAGGGTGCGTCGAGCGGCGCGGCGGGCAGGCGCGTGAGGAACGTGCCGCCGAGCCGCGCGAACGCGTTGGCTGGGGGAGTGGCGAGTGTGTTGGAAAGATCCGTCAAAGCTGCGGATAGCCCTGCAAAGCTTGGGGAAAACGACATGTTGAGCGCCTCTGGATTAGCCGATATTGTAAGTCCGCGCCCGCGGCGCTGCTGGGCGGCCGCCTTCATCGTTCGGACCATGCTGCTGCGCTCGACGCCGCCACGATCTTGCGCCAATCCATCGACCCACTGACAAGCCGAGGAGACCCCGCCTTATGACGACGCCGCTGCTGGGCCAGATGATGGACGTGCCGCTCACCGTGTCATCGTTGCTCGCGCATGCCGCGCGGCATTTCGGCAGCACCGGGATCGTGTCGCGGCGCATCGAAGGCGACCTGCATCGCTACACCTATCGCGATTGCGAGCAGCGCGCGAAGCAACTCGCGCAGGCGCTCATCGCGCTCGGAGTCGAACCGGGCGAACGCGTCGCGACGCTCGCGTGGAACGGCTACCGGCATCTCGAAGCGTATTACGGCACCACCGGGTTCGGCGCCGTGTGTCACACGATCAACCCGCGGCTTTTCCCCGACCAGATCGCCTACATCGTCAATCATGCCGACGATGCGTACGTGCTGTTCGACACGACGTTCGCCGCGCTGGTCGACACGCTCGCGCCGCAATGCCCGCGCGTGCGCGGCTGGATCGCACTGTGCGATGAAGCGCATCGGCCGCCGATGCAAACGTCGGTGCTGTGCTACGAAACGCTGATGGACGGGCAGGACGGCCGCTTCGACTGGCCCGCGCTCGACGAGCGCCAGGCGTCGTATCTCTGCTATACGTCGGGCACGACCGGCAATCCGAAAGGCGCGCTGTATAGCCATCGCTCGACGGTACTGCACGCGTTCGGCGCGGCGTTGCCCGACGCAATGAACCTGTCGGCGCGCGACTCGGTGCTGCCCATCGTGCCGATGTTCCATGTCAACGCATGGGGCCTCGCGCACGCGGGGCCGCTGACCGGCGCGAAGCTCGTGTTCCCCGGCAAGGATCTCGACGGCAAGTCGCTGTACGAACTGATGGAGAGCGAACGCGTCACGTTCTCGGCCGGCGTGCCGACCGTGTGGCTCGGTCTGCTGAACCACCTGCGCGAAACGGGCGCGAGGTTTTCGTCGCTCGAGCGCACGGTGATCGGCGGTTCCGCCTGTCCGCCCTCGATGCTGCGGATACTCGAGGACGACTACGGCGTGCAGGTGATCCATGCATGGGGCATGACGGAGATGTCGCCGCTCGGTACCTTGTCGAAGCTGACCTGGGAGCAGAGCCAGCGGCCGCTCGCCGATCAGCGCAAACTGCTCGAAAAGCAGGGTCATGCGATCTACGGCGTCGACATGAAGATCGTCGGCGAGGATGGCCGCGAGCTGCCTTGGGATGGCGCCGCGTTCGGCGATCTGCACGTGCGCGGGCCGTGGGTCATCGACCGGTATTTCCGCAAGGAAGACTCGCCGCTCATCGACGGCTGGTTCCCGACCGGCGACGTCGCGACGATCGACCCCGACAGCTTCCTGCACATCACCGATCGCTCGAAGGACGTGATCAAGTCGGGCGGCGAATGGATCAGCTCGATCGACGTCGAGAACGTCGCGCTCGCGCATCCGGCGGTCGCGGAAGCCGCGTGCATCGCGTGCGCGCATCCGAAGTGGACCGAGCGCCCGTTGCTCGTCGTCGTCAAACGCGCGGGGCAAGAGGTCACCCGCGACGAACTGCTCGCGTACTACGACGGCAAGGTCGCGAAGTGGTGGATCCCCGACGACGTCGTGTTCGTCGACGACCTACCGCACACGGCGACCGGCAAGCTGCAGAAGCTGAAGCTGCGCGATCTGTTCCGCGACCACGTGCTGCCGTCCGCGCTCGAAGACGGCCGCAGCTGTCCGCTGACCCCCGAGTCCAGGGGAAACCCCACTCGGGAATAAATTGAACGTTCGTTCTTTTTTGGTGTATCGTGCCTGCTGACCCCGGAACCGTCGCTTGAAAAAGTCTGACCATAAGCAGGCTCGATGAACCGGACGGGCGGCGCATCATGCGCCGCCTCAATGCATGGATCGCACGGAGGCACGCAGATGGCAGTGGACTACATAACTCATGACGGCGTGGCCGTCCTCACGCTGAACAATCCGCCCGTCAATGGACTCGGTCTGTCGACGCGCGCGGGTATCGTCGAAGGGCTCGAGCGCGCGCAGAACGATCCGGCCATCAAGGCCATCGTGCTGACGGGCGCGGGCAAGGCCTTTTCGGGCGGCGCCGACATCACCGAATTCAATACGCCGAAGGCGACCCAGGAGCCGACGCTCGCGACCGTCATCAAGGCCGTGGAAGGCAGCGCGAAGCCGGTCGTCGCGGCGATCCACAGCGTCGCGATGGGCGGCGGCCTCGAACTTGCCCTCGGCGCGCATTACCGCGTCGCCGCGGCCGGCGCGCAGATCGCGCTGCCCGAAGTGAAGCTCGGCATCCTGCCGGGCGCGGGCGGCACGCAGCGTCTGCCGCGCGCCATCGGTCTGGAAGCGTCGCTGAACATGATCGTGTCGGGCGCGCCGGTGCTCTCGGAAAAGCTCGCCGATTCGGGGCTGTTCGACGAAGTCGTCGCGAATCCCGCCGAACTGGCCGAAGCCGCGCTCGCGTTCGCGCGCAAGGTCGGCGCCGAGGCCGGCCCGCATCCGAAGGTGCGCGAGCGCAAGATCGAACATCCGAATGCGGCCGGTTTCATCCAGTTCGCGCGCAATAGCGTCGCGGCAATCGCGAAGAACTTCCCGGCGCCGCATAAATGCATCGACGCGGTCGAAGCCGGTGTGAAGGACGGCTTCGACAAGGGCCTCGCATTCGAGCGCGAATGCTTCATCGCGCTCGTGCAGACGCCGGAGAGCCGCGCGCTGCGTCACGCGTTCTTCGGTGAGCGGGCGGCGAGCAAGATTCCCGACGTGCCGGCAGATACTTCGGTGCGCGACATCGATCGGGTGGCCGTGATCGGCGCCGGCACGATGGGCGGCGGCATCGCGATGAACTTCCTGAACGCGGGCATTCCGGTCACGCTGCTGGAAACGAAGCAGGAAGCGCTCGACCGCGGTCTCGCGACGATCCGCAAGAACTACGAGGCGACCGTCGGGAAAGGCAAGCTGAAGCCCGAGGTGATGGAACAGCGCCTCGCGCTGCTGAGCTCGACGCTCTCCTACGACGACCTGAAGCACGCCGACATGATCGTCGAAGCCGTGTTCGAAGAGCTGGGCGTGAAGGAGCAGGTGTTCCGCCGGCTCGATGAAGTCGCGAAGCCCGGTGCGATCCTCGCGTCGAACACGTCGACGCTCGACGTCGACAAGATCGCCGCGTTCACGAAGCGTCCGCAGGATGTGGTCGGCATGCACTTCTTCAGCCCGGCCAACGTGATGAAGCTGCTCGAAGTCGTGCGTGGCAAGGAGACCGCGAAGGACGTGCTCGCCACCGTGATGAAGCTCGCGAAGAAGATCAGGAAGACCGCGGTGGTGTCGGGCGTGTGCGACGGCTTTATCGGCAACCGGATGATCGAGCAATACGTTCGTCAGGCGCTCTTCTTGCTCGAAGAGGGCGCGTTGCCAGCGCAGGTAGACAAGGCCATCGAGAAGTTCGGCTTCGCGATGGGGCCGTTCCGCATGAGCGATCTCGCCGGCAACGACATCGGCTGGGCGATCCGCAAGCGCCGCTATCTCGAACACCCCGACATGCACTACTCGAAGATCGCCGACCGTCTGTGCGAGATGGGCCGCTTCGGCCAGAAGACCGGCGGCGGCTGGTACGACTACATGGCGGGCGATCGCACCGCATACCCTTCGGGCGTGGTCAACGAAATGATCGGCGAGTACTCGAAGGAAACCCACTCTGAGCGCCGCAAGATCAGCGACGAGGAAATCGTCGAGCGTCTGGTGTTCGCGCTCGTCAACGAAGGCGCGAAGATTCTCGAGGAAGGCATCGCGTCGAAGGCGTCGGATATCGACATGGTCTATCTGACCGGCTACGGCTTCCCCTTGCATCGCGGCGGCCCGATGCTGTACGCGGACACGGTGGGGCTCTACAACGTCGAGCGCGCGATTCGCCGCTATGCGGCGCGGCCGAACGGCGACGCGTGGAAGCTCGCGCCGAGCATCGCGAAGCTAGCGGCCGAAGGTCGCGGGTTCAACGGCTGAGCGCGGCCGGCTTCAGCCCACGAATTGAGCGGTGCGGGTATCCCTCGCATCGCTCGCATCAAACGACAGAGGTGGCGCGGTGATGCGCTTTTGAACGCACGGCAGTGAGCCGGCGCGCCACTACTGACACTGCAATTGGAGACACGCATGACTGACGCCGTAATCGTATCCACCGCCCGCACGGGTCTCGCCAAATCGTGGCGCGGCGGGTTCAACATGACGCACGGCGCGACGCTCGGCGGCCACGTGACGCAGGCCGCGGTCGAGCGCGCGAAGCTCGATCCGGCGCGCGTCGAGGACGTGATCATGGGTTGCGCGAATCCGGAAGGCGCGACGGGCGGCAATATCGCGCGGCAGATCGCATTGCGCGCGGGCTTGCCGGTCAGCGTGCCGGGCATGACCGTGAACCGTTTCTGCTCGTCGGGATTGCAGACGATCGCGCTTGCGTCGCAACGCGTGATCGCCGGCGAGGGCGACGTGTACGTCGCGGGTGGCGTCGAGTCGATCTCGTGCGTGCAGAACGAGATGAACCGCCACATGATGACCGACGGCTGGCTCACCGAGCACAAGCCGGAAATCTACTGGTCGATGCTGCAGACCGCCGAGAACGTCGCGAAGCGCTACTCGATCTCGAAGGAACGCCAGGACGAATACGGCGTGCGCTCGCAGCAACGCGCGGCGGCCGCGCTCGAAGCCGGTAAATTCAAGGACGAAATCGTGCCGTTGACGGTGCTCGCCGGCGTCGCCGACAAGGCGAGCGGCCGTCTTTACACGAAAGAAGTGACCGTCAGCAGCGACGAAGGCATTCGCGCCGACACGACGCTCGAAGGCGTGTCGAAGATCCGCACCGCGCAGCCGGGCGGCGTGATCACCGCGGGCAATGCGAGCCAGTTCTCGGACGGCGCATCCGCTTGCGTCGTGATGAACGCGACGCTGGCCGAACGCGAAGGGCTGCAGCCGCTCGGCATCTTCCGCGGCTTCGCGGTGGCCGGCTGCGAGCCCGACGAGATGGGCATCGGGCCGGTGTTCGCGGTGCCGAAGCTGTTGAAGAAGGCCGGCCTCAAGGTCGAGGACATCGGCCTGTGGGAGCTGAACGAAGCGTTCGCGGTGCAGGTGCTCTATTGCGCCGACCAGCTCGGCATTGCGCACGACCGCCTGAACGTGAACGGCGGCGCGATCGCGGTGGGCCATCCGTACGGCGTGTCGGGAGCGCGGCTCGTCGGCCATGCGCTGATCGAAGGCAAGCGGCGCGGCGTGAAGTTCGTCGTCGTGACGATGTGCATCGGCGGCGGGCAGGGCGCGGCGGGTTTGTTCGAAGTGGTTTGAGCGGGCGTGGGCCGGCGTCATTACGAGCCCGTGTCCGACGACGGCAGGCTCAGCGTCCCCTGATCGGTGAATCGCGTCGTACCGGTCACCCCACCCGCGAGCTTGCCGCGCAGAACGTACGGAACCTGTCCCGACTGCGCGGCGCCGGCTAGCGCAAAGGCTTGACGAACCGCGGCGAAAGCCGGCACGGTCAGCGGCACGGTGACGACGGTTTCACCGAAGCGCGGCACGGTGCCGCTCTGGTCGCTGACGCCGGTGGCGAACGGCTTGCCGTTCAGTTCCAGATCGAGCGACACGCCGTTGAAGCTGACCGCGGAGTCGTTGGGATTCTGCACGCGCAGCTTGACGTTGAAGCGCATCTCCATGCCCTGGCCAGCGATCGGCTCGATGCCCGCCACATTGACGCGCAACGGGTCGGCGCCGAACAGGCCCGCGCAGCCAGCGAGTGTCAGCGTGACAGCGACGACGGCGGCGAACAGGCGCCACACCCATGAGACGCGGCCCGGCTGCAGCGCGCGAAAGAATGACATGACCTGCACCTCGAACGAAGCGGGTTGGTCATGCATTGTAACGGGCCACGTGGCGCGCGCAGCGACGTTTCAGGCGGCGCGCCGCCACCGTGTGCGCACGACGCAAGCGAGACGCCGAGCGGCTTGCAGAACGAAACCGCGTGCGCTGTGTTCAGCGTGTGCAGGCAGCACGATGAATGCAGCGCGATCGGCCTGCGTCGCGCGGATCGACACGACGCCACGTTGCGAGGTCACAAACCGCTCGCCTTCGTGCAACGTGAGCGACGTGAGCGGGGCGTCGTTGCCGAGCCAGGCCAGCGAATGATCGCGGAAGACGAGTTGTAATGCACCTTCGACCGCGATGATCGAACTGCGGGCGCGCAAGTCGTGCAGGGCCATCTGACCGGCGGCAAGATGCGACGCCGCGGTGCAATCCACTTCTGCACCGGGTAACAAGCGATCGTGGTATGGACGCACAGGCATGACCGATTCCTTTAAACCGTCTTCGTGTCACACAGCTTAGGGAATCCGTCCGGATGAAAACAGGCGCAGCTGTCGACAATCTGAACCGGTACAGTGGTGCGTTTCGTCACGCTGTATCGGTCCGAATCACGTCGATGTGTATCTGTTGCCGCGCGCGGACTATCCACACCATCGGTTCATGAGCGAACCCCTCTTCACACCGCAAGGTCCCTCGACGGACCGGCCAGCCGAGCGCCAGCCGCTTTACCGGCAACTGGCCGACCAATACCGCCGCGCGATCGGCAACGGCGCGCTGCGCCCGGGCGACCGCATGCCGTCGATGCGCGCGTTCATGCAGCGCCACGGCGTGAGCCTCGCGACGGCGACCGAGAGCTATCGCGAACTGGAACGCGCCGCGCTGATCGACGCGCGGCCGCGCGCCGGCTATTTCGTGCGCGTGCCGCCGACGGCTGCGTTGCCCTGCGCCGCCGAGCCCGATCTCGCGATGCAGCCCGGCGCCGCCGCGCAGTTCGTCGGCATTCACTCGGAGATTTCGGCGCTCGTGTCGAAATTTCAGCGCTATCCGCACGCGCTGAATCTCGGCGGCGCGACCGCGTCGCCCGATCTCTATCCGACCGATGCGTTGCAAAAGGCCGCGGTGCGCGCGTTGCGCCGGCGGCCCACCTTGCTGACCGCCGTCGGGCCCGATCAGGGTGATCCGGCGTTGCGCGCGATCATCGCCCGGCGCGCGCTCGAGGCCGGCAGCCAGATCGGCGCGGACGACATCATCATGACGCACGGCGGCGTCGAAGCGATGAACCTCGCGTTGCGCGCGGTGACGCAGCCGGGCGACACGGTCGCGGTCGAATCGCCGTGCTTCTTCGGTTTGCTGCAGGCGCTCGAAAGTCTCGGTCTGCGCGCGCTCGAAATTCCGACCAGCCCGAGCACCGGCCTCGCGATCGAGGCGCTGGCGTTCGCGCTGCACACGCATCCCGACATCAAGGCGGTCGTGGTGGTGCCGAACCTGCAAAACCCGCTCGGCAGCGTGATGCCCGACGCGCACAAGGCGAGCCTCGTCGAACTGTGCGCGCGCGCCGGCATCGCGCTGATCGAGGACGATCCCTACCGCGAGCTCGTCGATGCCGCGCCGCCGCCCCGCTCGCTGAAGGCGTGGGACACCGATGGCACCGTGATCCATTGCACATCGTTCAACAAGACGCTTGCGCCTGGCATGCGCGTGGGCTGGATCAACGGTGGCCGGTGGCATCCGCGCATCGGCATGCTGAAGTTCGCGCAGTCGCGCCACAACGAGCAGTTGTCGCAAGTCGTGCTCGCCGGGTTCCTGGAGACGAGCGCGTACGAGCGCCATTTGCGGCGATTGCGCGAGAGCTTGCAACTGCGGCGCGAGCGGATGGCCGCGGCGATGGCGGCATCGTTTCCCGACGGCACGCGGTTCACGCCGCCGCGCGGCGGGATGTTTTTCTGGATCGAATTGCCGCGTCACGTATCGTCGTCGGCTTTATTCGACGCCGCGTTGCATGACGGTCTTCGCATCATGCCGGGCACGGTATTTTCGAACGCCGGGCGTTTCGATCACTTCATTCGGCTCAGCTGTCCGAGTGCGGATCTGGATCTGACCGACGAAGCGGTGCGCAGACTGGGGCGCCTCGCGGCACGGATGGCAGCTCATGCCCCAACGCGATAGCGGGTATCATTTCCCGCCGTACGCTCGACACGCGCCGTCGGCTACGAAATCTGATATCTGAGCCATGACCGATCCATCCACCTCATCCAGAACGGGCCATGCATCGTTGCCCGAAAGCCCCTTCATCGACCGTCTCGGCGCACAGTTGTTGTCGGCCGCCGACGGCGTCAGCGAAGTCGTGCTGCCGTTGCAACGCGATCATATGAACACGTGGGACGTCGCGCATGGCGGCGTCACGATGACGCTCGCCGACGTCGCGCTCGCGATGGCCGCGCGCAGTCTCGCCGGCGACGGCGTCGGCGTCGTCACCGTCGAGATGAAGGTCAACTTCATGCAGCCGGGACGCGGCGAGTTGCGCGCGACCGGCCGCGTGCTGCATCGCTCGACGACGATGGCCTATTGCGAAGGCGAGATCCGCGACAGCGAAGGCCACTTCGTCGCGAAAGCGCTCGGCACCTTCAAATACATGCGCCGCCTCGCGGTGGGCCGCGATGTCACGCGGCAGCGTCTGCGCAGCGACCCGGCGGCGAAGCCCGGTCCGAGCGACTGAGCACCCAACAACCCAAGGAGACGACCGCATGGCCCGGATCAATCGCCAATTGCTGCTGGTTTTGCGCCCCCAAGGCGAAGCCACGCCCGATAACTTCAAGCTCGTCGAAACGCCGCTCGCGCCGCTCGCCGACGGCGAAGTACGGGTGCGCAACCACTATCTGTCGCTTGATCCGTATATGCGCGGACGCATGAACGACAGCAAGTCATACGCGGCGCCGCAGCCGCTGAACGAAGTGATGATCGGCGGCACGGTCGGCGAGGTCGTCGAGACGAGGAATCCGAAGTTCGCGGTCGGCGACAAGGTCGTCGCGATGTTCGGCTGGCAGGAGTACGGCACCTCCAATGGCACGGGCATGCAGAAGGTCGACGACACGCATGTGCCGCTGTCGGCGTATCTCGGGCCGGTCGGCATGCCGGGCGTCACCGCATGGTACGGGCTGAACCGCATCATCGCGCCGAAGGCCGGCGAGACGGTGGTCGTCAGCGCGGCGAGCGGCGCGGTGGGCAGCGTGGTCGGTCAGCTCGCGAAGGCGGCGGGCGCGCGCGCGGTCGGCATCGCGGGCGGCGCGGACAAGTGCCGCTATGTGGTCGAGACGCTCGGCTTCGACGCGTGCGTCGACTACAAGGCCGGTAACCTGTACCAGGACCTGAAGGCCGTCACGCCCGACGGTGTCGACGGCTACTTCGAGAACGTCGGCGGCGAGGTGCTCGACGCGACGCTCGCGCGCATGAACGCGTTCGGGCGCATCGCATTGTGCGGCTTCATCGCGGGCTATGACGGCCAGCCGCTGCCGCTCAAGCATCCGTCGCTGATGCTGACGCAGCGGCTGCTCGTGCAGGGCTTCATCGTCAGCGAACACATGGACGTGTGGCCCGAGGCGCTCAGGCAGCTCGGCACGCTCGTCGCGCAGAAGAAGCTGCAGTATCGCGAGACGATCGCGCAAGGGCTCGAAGCCGCGCCCGAGGCATTCATCGGCTTGCTGAAGGGCCGTAACTTCGGCAAGCAACTGGTCAAGCTGATCTGAGCGCGACGTCATCATGCAACGGCAAGCCGCCACTCAACCAGGGAGTCACAGAATGTTCGAATTCGCGGGCAAGGTGGCGGTGATCACCGGCGCGGGCAGCGGCTTTGGCCGCGCGTTCGCGCACAAGGGCGCGGCGCTCGGCATGAAGCTCGTACTCGCGGACGTCAACGCCGACCAGCTCGCGCAAACCGTCGACGCCTTGCGCGAAACCGGCGCCGAGGCGATCGGCGTGCCGACCGACGTATCGAACGCCGCGCAGGTCGAGGCGCTCGCGCAGGCGGCGCTCGCCGCGTTCGGCAAGGTCCACGTGCTGTTCAACAACGCGGGCGTCGGCACCGGCGGCTTCCTGTGGGAAAGCTCGGCGAACGACTGGTCGTGGGTGTTCGGCGTCAACGTGATGGGTGTCGCGCACGGCGTGCGCGCGTTCGCGCCGATCATGCTCGCGCAGAAGGAGCCCGCGCATATCGTCAATACGGCGTCGGTGGCGGGGCTGCTGGCGCCGCCGGCAATGGGCATCTACAACGCGTCGAAGCATGCGGTGGTGGCGCTGACCGAGACGCTGTATCACGACCTGAAGCTCGCGCAGGCCGGCACGGGCGGCGAGGTCGGCTGTTCGCTGCTGTGTCCCGCCTTCGTGCCGACCGGCATCGCGGAGGCCGAGCGCGTGCGTCCCGACGAGTTGCGCAACGCGGACCGGCCGACGCGCTCGCAGATCGCGGCCGGCAAGCAGTTGCAGCGCGCGGTGCAGTCGGGCAAGCTCACGGCCGACGATGTCGCCGACATCGCGTTCGAGGCGATCGCCGCGCGGCGTTTCTATATCATCACGCATCCGGGCATCATGGCGACCGTGAAGCTGCGTCACGAGGATATCGAGCAGTTGCGCGAGCCGTCCGATCCGATGTCGCTGAAGCCTGAGGTGAAGAACGCGCAGTAGCGGCCGGCTGCGCGGCCGGTGCGCCGGCTTTTGTCAACCCTTGGCGCACTGCGCACCACGTTGCCGAAACCATGCCGCTGAATCCCACGATCGAGCAGGTGCTCGACATGATCGCGCGGGCCAAACGCCCGCAGTACCACCAGATGAGCGCGCAAGCGGCGCGCGCGTCGTACGAGAAAAGCGCGCCGATCCTCGAGATCGCGAGCGCGCCGATGTTCTCCGTCGAAGATCTGCGCGTGCCGACGCGCGACGGCGCGACGATCCGCGCGCGCCTGTACTGTCCGGTCGAGCCGGGCTGGGCCGAGCCGCTGCCTGCCTTCGTGTACTACCACGGCGGCGGCTTTACGGTTGGCAGCGTCGATACGCACGATGCGCTGTGCCGGATGTTCGCGCGCGACGGCCAGTGCGCGGTGCTGTCGGTCGATTACCGGCTCGCGCCCGAGCACAAGTTTCCGACCGCTGTCGACGACGCCTTCGACGCCCTCAGCTGGCTACACGCGCACGCGGCCGAATTCGGCATCGACGGCACGCGGCTCGCGGTGGGCGGCGATAGCGCGGGCGGCACGCTCGCGACGGTTTGCGCGGTGCTCGCGCGCGACGCCGGCCTCGCGCTCGCGCTGCAATTGCTGATTTATCCGGGCACGACCGGCCATCAGCAGACCGACTCGCACTCGCGCCTCGCCGACGGCTTCCTGCTGTCGGGCGACACGATCCAGTGGTTCTTCGAGCACTACGTGCGAGATAGCGGCGATCGCGACGACTGGCGTTTCGCGCCGCTCGACGGCGAGCGCGGTGCGCCGGATTTTCGCGGCGTTGCGCCCGCGTGGATCGCGACCGCCGAATACGATCCGCTCAGCGACGAGGGCGATGCCTATGCGGAGAAACTCCGTGCGCTCGGCAATCCGGTCACGCTCAAACGCTACGCCGGCATGATCCACGAGTTCTTCAAGATGGGCGGCTTCGTGCCCGAAGTCGCGCAGGCGCATGCGGACGCCGCGGCGGCGTTGCGCGCGGCATTCGGCATCGGGTGAGGGCGGTGATCGCGAAGCGATGAGCGCCCCGCCGGCCAGGCGGTGCTCAAACGATCACGCCACGCTCATCCGGTCGCGCTCGACATTGAACGCGAAGCTGCGCTCGAAATCGCCGGGCCGCACGATCCGGTGCGAGCCGTTGTCGTCGCTGCGCTCGGCGACCGCGACGCCGATCACGTCGCCATAGGCGGCGACGCGCAGCGCGGTGGTGCTGCGCGTGCCATAGTCCGGCGATTCGATGAACGCCGCCGACAGGACGCGTTCGCGTTCGAGCGGAATACCGGTCGACGGCAATTCGTCGTCGCGCGCGAGCCGCGGATCGCGCATCAGATCGATCAGGCGTTCGAGCGGCGGCATCGGATCGCGCGCGAGCAGCGTGCCGAGCTCGCCGCGCTTTTTGACCAGCTTCGGCCACGCGGTATCGAGCACCGCGTTCGAGATGCCGTGCGTGCCCGGCGCGAGCAGCGCGGGACCGCTGTTTGCGTCGACGGCGCCGCGATTGCAGTACCACGCGAGCTCGCGACGCGTCCAGTCGCCGACCAGCAGATTGAAGCCGTTGTAGATGTCGCCTTTTTGCGCGACGTGCCGCAGATACGCGAGCGGCGTCTCGTGCGGATTGCCGTCGGCGTCGCGCGCGGCGCTCGTGAGCCAGTCGCTGACGAGCGTGCCGCGGGTCGGCGCATCGGCGCGCATTTCGCCCGGCGCGCGGTAATTGGTCAGCGCGGCGAAGCGGCCGTCGCGCGATAACCCGAGCCACGTGCCGCCGCCCACGAGGTCGCGGCCCCCCAGCACCTCCGGCGCGTCGCGCCACCAGCCGATCGGCTCGGCCGTGCGGCGGAAGAACTCGTCGCGATTCGCGGCGAGCGTGAACAGCGGACCATCGAGCGCATCAGGTCGCCAGTCGAAAACGATCAGGCACATCGGGGAGCATCTCCCGTTCAGAGCATGGGGCGGCCGCCTGATGCAGCGACGCAGGCGGCAAACGAAAGCGGCAAAAAACAGACGAGAATAAAGCAGTCAATAAAAAACGGCGCCAGATTGCGCCGCTTTTTTTTTACCCTCTCCAACGATCAGACTTCGGCAGGCAGCCCGTAGGGCAGCGCCAGGAAGCGCAGCGCGGGGCCGTCGGCCGCGCCGACATGTACGCTGCCGCTGTCGAGCGCCGTGAGCTTGATCTCGACCAGCAGATCGACGCCGCCGCCTTGCGCCGATGCCGCGTTGACGATCATCCCGCACGGCTGGCCCGGATCGTCCGAGTGGAACAGCTCGGTGCCGGGCCGCACCGTGTCCAGCTCGCCGGCGACGTTGGCGAGCGACGTGCGCCGCTTGATCGTGCCGCGATACTGGCTGCGCGCGACCACTTCCTGACCCGGATAGCAACCCTTGCGGAAATTGACCGCGCCGAGCACGTCGAAGTTGACCATTTGCGGCACGAACTGCTCGACGACCGGCTGCGTGATGCGCGGCTCGCCCGCGCGGATGTCGAGCCAGTCCCACACGGCCGGCGACACGCGCTTTAGCCTGCCGTCGAGCGACGGCAGCAGCGCTTCGATCTGCGCTTTCGGGCCGATCCACAGATAGCGCAGGCGCGCCAACGCATCAGGCACGCGGATCAGCGTGCCCGCTGTGCCGTCGACCTGCACGTGCACACCGTCGGGCAGCGCGTCGAACACGCCGGACAGCGCGCCGCGCACGTCGCCCGCGAGGCCGACCACCGCGAGCTCGCCGCTCGCGTCGGCGAGCTTGGCCTTGGCGCGCAGCACGAACATCGACAACCGCTTTTGTACCGCGGCCTGCACGTCTTTCGATACCAGCAGGCGGATCGTATCGCCGCTGCGCCAGCTGAGGAGCGACGCGAGCAGCCGGCCCTTGGCCGAGCAGTAGCCGCAGAGGCGCGCGTTCGCGGCGTCGAGATGCTGGACGTCGTTGGTCAACTGGGCGTGCAGGAAGCTCGCCGCGTCGTCGCCGGTCGTGTCGATCACGCCGAACTGCGGCAGCGGCATGTACGCGCCATGCTCGAGCACGGCGGTGAATTCTTCGGCCGACGGGCGCGGCAGGATGGGCAGGGCGGCGGGCGCCGCCGCGGCGGGAGTGAGACCGGAAGCGTTACCTGAGGCGTTCACGAGCGGTGTGTTCATGGATTCCGGGAACAGTCAATTCTGACTTTGGCTAAGGCAAACAGTCATTATATTCAGTCCAGCCCTGTCGCGTTTCGCAAGTCCCTGGCGAATGAAGGCTTTCCGAGAGCCTTGCGCAGCAGAGGATTGCACGTTATCACCCTGCGGCTGTGCCCATATTGTGACCATGTTGGGGTGTTCTGCCAGAGAGGGTCCGGCGCAAGATGGGCGGGCACCCGACGTGCCGGATCTGCTGTCCGCTGCCGCGGTCACAGACGAGCCGCCGCCGGGGTGGCTGCGGCGGGGCCACTGAGTAAGGCGGACGAGCCACTGTCATTCCGTGGGCGGCTTGGCCGGTGCCCAGTCCATCGGCTGCTCAGTCGTGATTTTCAGCCGTTCGCGCAATTCGGGATGCGCGATTGCCTGAATCAGAATCGCCATTCCTCCAAGCTTCCGAGCGTCCTCGTCTGTCACTGGCAACATTGAATTTTCCGGAGCATCCGGTGGGATAGTGATTGCCAGCGCTCGATCAATCGCCGCTTGCACGTGAACCCGTGAAACTGTGCACATCTTTAATTGCTGAGTATCGGCGTCATAAAAAATGACGCTAGCCCGATCCGGTTTAGTCATCTCAATATCCCCTGCATGCCTGGAATTTATCGAATGCTCGCTGTGTGCAGAGCGCATAGGTGCGTGGATCTTGATACATTGCTCGGGCCACCTGACACTGCTCCATGTCTGAATGGTAGTCCGCGAAACACTCAGCCTCATCCATCTCACTGACGGCACGCGCTGCCAGTTCCTGCACATCGCCGAACTGCGGATCCTCGGTGTACTCAAACGGCCGCACATCGCCGAGCGGCGTCGATACTGGCGTGGCGATGGTTCCATCTGGCAAGACGTCGCCGGGGCGGGCGTACCAGATCGCGAGGCCATCGTCGGCGGCCAGCCGCGGCAGTTTGGGGCGCTCGAATGAGCGCGCGGCACACACCAAGGGCAGCGCCCTCCGGAATAGCTGCGACGGCGTAACGGTTGGATAGTACGGCCGGATCTGCTGTTGGACAGGCGCGCCGCTTCCGCGTGAGGCGCGCGGCTTCGGCGCGACTGCAATCACATCGCCACGCTCAAGGGCGGCCCGTAGCGCCTGGGCGAGTTGATCCGATGCAGCCCCGCTCGCATACGCGCCGCCGCGCACATTGCGCATGAACTCGACGAGCCGCGGTAGCTGGCGCGTGTCATGCGTAAGCTCCCATGCGCTTGCCGAGGCAATGAGCTTCCGGCCGGCTCGCGCTTCGTCGCTAAATGCGTTGCCGCGATATTCCTGCCGCGTGTGGAGCATGCAGCCCCAGTCGGTTCCGACTTTGAAGTCGATCGCCATGCGCCCCGTCTGTAACGTCAGATCAGCCGGCATACCTATGGCCGGGACCCGATCGTGCGTTCCGAAAGAATGAATTCCGATGCGAACCCTATTGTTGTTGTCGTACCGCCTTGGCGACCACAAGAATTCTCAGAGCGGAACGGGGCGTGGAGTCTCCCAATTGCCGCAACTCGTGCTCGGGTCTTTCGCGGCGGCGTGCAGGTCGCCCTTGAACCGTCGTTTGAAACTGTCAACAACGGCCAAAAGCGGCAGGAGCCGAAAAGGCGTTTGGTCGGGAATTGTCGAACCTTTGAAACTCTGACCTATGTTGTGACAGCGCACGCCTCGACTAGCATCAGACCGACGCCAGCGGATTTCATATTGTTTTTTCCGGCCGTGACCATCTGGTGCCCGCATCTATACAATACAGGTCGCAAAAGGCCGAAAGGGCTGCAATACGGCACAGTCTCAATGTTGACCGACGCAAGACTTTCCCGTTAAAAATCAGTTCGTTGCCATCTAAACGCTAATTCTTTCCTGTCGTGTCCCTTCTGAAGAAATGTTTCGTCGCCGGCGCGCTCGTCGTTGTGCTGGCCGCGGCGGCCATCGCCGCTGGATACTACTGGGCCACCCGCCCACTCGAATTGACCCCGGCGCAACTCGACGTCACCGTCAAGCCGCACAGCAGCCTGCGCAGCGTCGCGCTGCAGCTCAATCGCGGCGGCGTGCCGGTCGAGCCCGAGCTGTTCATCGCGATGACGCGGTTGCTCGGGCTGCAAAGCGAGCTGAAGTCCGGCAATTACGAGTTCAAGAGCGGCATCACGCCCTACGAGGTGCTGCAGAAAATCGCGCGCGGCGACGTCAACGAATATGTGGCGACGGTCATCGAAGGCTGGACCTTCAAACATATGCGCGCTGAACTCGACGCCAATCCCGCGCTGAAGCACGACACGCTCGGCATGAGCGACGCCGATCTGATGAGCGCAATCGGCGCGCCCGAGGCGTCGATCGGCAACGGCGAAGGGCTGTTTTTCCCGGATACCTACCTGTTCGACAAGGGCACCAGCGACCTCGACATCTATCGCCGCGCTTACCGTCTGATGCGCGTGCGTCTCGACGAGGCGTGGCTCTCGCGCGCGCCAAACCTGCCGTATAAGACCCCGTACGACGCGCTGACGATGGCGTCGATCGTCGAAAAGGAAACCGGCAAGGCGTCCGACCGGGCGCTCGTCGCCGCGGTGTTCGCCAACCGTCTGCGCGCCGGCATGCCGCTACAGACCGACCCGACCGTGATCTACGGAATGGGCGACAGCTACGCCGGCCACATCAGGAAGAAAGACCTGCAGACCGACACTCCATACAATACCTACACGCGGATGGGCCTACCGCCGACGCCGATCTCATTGCCGAGCGTCGCGTCGCTGCAGGCGGCGATGAACCCGGCGCAAAGCAACGCGCTGTACTTCGTGTCGCGCGGCGACGGCAGCAGCATCTTTTCTGACACCCTCGGCGAACACAACAAGGCCGTGGACAAATACATTCGAGGGCAATGATGGCGCGCGGCAAATTCATTACGTTTGAAGGCATCGACGGCGCGGGCAAGACCACCCATCTGGGCTGGTTCCGCGAACGGCTCGAGGCGAAGCTCGCGCCGAGCGGCCGCCCGGTCGTGATGACACGCGAGCCGGGCGGCACGCCGCTCGGTGAGCAGATCCGCGATATCGTGCTGCATCAGAAGATGGATCTCGAAACCGAGGCGCTGTTGATGTTCGCGCTGCGCCGTCAGCATCTGGCCGAGGTGATCGAGCCGGCGCTCGCGCGCGGCGATTGGGTGCTGTCCGACCGTTTTACCGATGCCACTTTCGCCTACCAGGGCGGCGGCCGCGGCTTGCCGCGCGACAAGCTGGAGACGCTCGAGCGCTGGGTGCAGGGCGGTTTCCAGCCGGATTTGACCGTGCTGTTCGATTTGCCGCCCGCCGTCGCCAACGAGCGGCGCAGCGCGGTGCGCAATCCGGATCGTTTCGAGAGCGAGTCGGCGGCGTTTTTCGAGCGCACGCGCGCCGAATACATGCGCCGCGCCGAAGAAGCGCCATATCGATTCGCTATCATCGACTCTTCGCAGAGCATCGTTCGAATTCAGAAGCAGCTTGAGGAGTTGATTGCAAGCCTCTGATTCGAAATAGATATAACTGCTTCTTATAATCTCGTGCAAGTTCACTCGACATCTGAAGTAGCGCCTACAACCGATTGATTCAAAAAGACAAACGATGATCTATCCGTGGCAAGCCGATGACTGGAATCGCCTGCAGCAGCTGCACGGCCACTGGCCGCACGCATTGTTGCTGCACGGCCAGGCGGGCATCGGCAAGCTGCGTTTCGCGCAGCACCTCGCGCAGGGTCTGCTGTGCGAGGCGCCGCAACCGAACGGCGAGCCGTGCGGCGCGTGCGTGGCCTGCAACTGGTTCGCGCAGGGCAATCATCCCGACTACCGCATCGTCGTGCCGGAGGCACTCGCCGCCGAAGCCGGCCTCGCGAACGCCGCGAACGGCGCCGACGACAAGGCCGAAAAAGCCGATGGCGACGAAGGCAAGAAGACCCGCACGCCGAGCAAGGAAATCAAGATCGAACAGATCCGCGGTCTGCTCGACTTCGTCGGCATCGGTTCGCATCGCGGCGGCGCGCGCGTCGTCGTGCTGTATCCGGCCGAGGCGCTCAACGTCGCGGCCGCCAACGCGTTGCTGAAGACGCTGGAAGAGCCGCCCGCGGGCGTCGTGTTCCTGATGGTGTCGGCGCGCCTCGACCGTTTGCTGCCGACCATCATTAGCCGCTGCCGTCAGTGGCCGATGAGCGTGCCCGCGCCGGACACCGCCGCGCAGTGGCTGGCCGCGCAAGGCGTCGACGACGCTCGCGCGCTGCTCGCCGAAGCGGGTGGCGCGCCGCTCGCCGCGCTCGCGCTCGCCAGCGACGAAAACCGTCCGCTGCGCGACTGGACGCTCAAGCAGCTCGCGGCCGGCGCCGGGTGCGACGCATTCGCGTGTGGCGAGGCGCTGCAGAAACTCCCAGTGCCGCTCGTGCTCGGCTGGCTGCAGCGCTGGATGTACGATCTGCTCGCGCAGCGCACCGCCGGCGCGCCGCGCTATTTCCCGCAGGCGTCGGCCGCGCTCACCCGCTGCGCCACCCAGGCCGACGCCAATGCATTCGCGCGTTTTCTGCGCACCGTCACGCGCCAGCGCGCGGTCGAAAACCATCCGTTGAACGCGCGGCTCGTGTTCGAGGAACTGTTCATCGGCTATCGCGCGCTGTTTGCGTGAGCCCGCAGCCGGACAGCCTGCCGTCTTTTTTTCATTCAAGCCAACCGCCATGAGCCTTTCCTACCGCGACGCCACGCTCGACGATTTGCCCGCGATCGTCGCCATCTACAATTCGACGATCCCGTCGCGCCAGGTCACCGCGGACCTCGAGCCGGTCAGCGTCGAGAGCCGGCATGGGTGGTTTCATGCGCACAGCCCGCAGAAGCGGCCGCTGTGGGTGGTCGAAGATCCGAAGCAGGCGGGCCGCGTGATCGCGTGGCTCAGCTTTTCCGATTTTTATGGCCGGCCGGCTTATCAGCGCACCGCCGAAGTCAGCATCTATCTCGACGAGCGCGCGCGCGGCCAGGGACTCGGCAAGCAACTGCTGGCGGCGTCGCTCGACGCGGCACCGGGTCTTGGCATCGATACGGTGCTCGGCTTCGTGTTCGGTCACAATGAAGCGAGCGTGCGGCTGTTCCGCGGCTTCGGCTTCGATGCATGGGGCACGCTACCGCGCGTCGCGGTGCTGGATGGCGTCGAGCGCGATCTGGTGATTCTTGGCAAGCGTCTTGCGCACGCCGGTTGAGCACGCTGCGCAAGCAGCGCCACCTGAGCTGTCCCAAGCGGCCCCAGCCACGCCATCGCCCAGCCGCAAGCCCCTTTTTCGCAGGACCTGACCATGTTTGTCGATTCACACTGCCACATCAACTTCGAAGGACTCGCGGACCGTCTGCCGCAAGTGCTCGAAAACATGCGCAGCCATTCGGTCTCGCACGCGTTGTGCGTGTCGGTGGATCTTGAAACGCTGCCGTCGGTACTGGACATCGCCAGCCGCTATGACAACGTGTACGCGTCGGTCGGCGTGCATCCCGATCACGAGCACATGCGCGAGCCGAGCGTAGCCGAGCTGGTTGAGCTTGCCGGGCACCCGAAGGTCGTCGCGATCGGCGAAACCGGGCTCGATTACTACCGCCTCGAAGGCCGCTCGATCGCCGACATGGAGTGGCAGCGCGAGCGCTTTCGCACCCACATCCGCGCCGCGCACGCGACCAGCAAGCCGCTGATCATCCACACCCGCTCGGCGTCGGAAGATACGTTGCGCATCATGGCCGAGGAGCGCGCCGGCGTGCCGGGCGGCGTCATGCATTGCTTCACCGAACCGTGGGCCATCGCCGAGCAGGCGCTCGCGCAGAATTTTTACATTTCGCTGTCGGGCATCGTCACGTTCAAGAGCGCGACCGATGTGCAGGACGTCGCGCGCCGCGTGCCGCTCGACCGTCTGCTGATCGAAACCGACTCGCCGTACCTGGCGCCGGTGCCGTATCGCGGCAAACCGAATGAACCTGCGTACGTCAGTTATGTCGGACGCTTCATCGCGCAGCAACGCGAGATGCCGGACGAGGCGCTGGCCGCCGTCACCACGCAAAACTTCTTCAGACTGTTCGGACTCGCCGCGCCGGCCGGAATCTGAACCAAAAAGCTGCGTAACATCAAAGGGATAGGAAGATTTCCTAAAGTACCATATGAAAAATATTTCGACGTCGTCCGCTGATTTCCAACCGCTGTCCGCCGGGTCGGCCGCCCGGGCTCTCGCGCCGGCGCGCCGTCTCGCGTGCGCCGCCGCGCTCGCGTGCGCGGCGCTCGTCGCGGTGCCCGCGCATGCGGCGCCGATCGACTCGCTGATCAAGTCGGTCAAGTTCGACGACGTCGACGGCGTCAACAAGCTGCTCGCGAAGGGCATGGACCCGAACAGCGTCGACAATCAGGGCATCCCGCTGCTCGTGATTGCCGCGCGCGAGAAATCCGACAAGGTCGCGGCCGCGTTGCTTGCGAATCCAAAAACCGATATCGAGATTCAGGACAAGGCCGGCGAAAACGCGCTGATGATGGCGTCGCTGGTCGGCGACCTGAACTTCGTGAATCTGCTGATCGCGAAGGGCGCCGAGGTCAACAAGAAGGGCTGGGCGCCGCTGCACTACGCAGCCGCGAACGGCCACGACGACATCGTCAAGGTGCTGCTCGACCACTCGGCCTACGTCGACGCGGGCTCGCCGAACGGCACCACGCCGCTGATGATGGCCGCGCGCGGCGGCCACGTTTCCACCGTCAAGCTGCTGCTCGACAACGGCGCGGACCTGTCGGTGAAAAACCAGATCGGCATGACCGCGCTCGATTTCGCCAAGACCTACAAGGAGCCGGACGTCGTCGAAGGGCTCACGGCGCGCATGCAGCAGACGCAGCAGCAGAAGCAATGACGTTTTGTCGGCAGGCGCCTCGCCATGCCGTGCCGCTTTGCAGCCGTTTTGCCCGAGCTGCGCGGCTGCCGGCCTGCTGCAGCCGCGTAAAACAGTGCAGAATGACGACTTCGGCGCGCCGCGTAGCGCGCCGTCCGGACGCGGCAGAAAGACCGCGTGAATAAACAACCCTGGAAAGGAACACCATGCTGCGGGCTTTGATTTTCGCCGGCGCGCTTGCCTTGCCGCTTTCGGCAGCCGCGTTTACGGGAGGCGACCTCAACAAGCTGTGCACCAAGACGGACGTGGCTTCGCGTAGCGCCTGCGCGGCCTACATCGAAGGCGCGGCCGACGGCATCTTCAACACGATCGACGCGATCGGCGGCACCACCGGTCCGCGCGTCGGCCAGTACTTCTGCCTGCCGCCGGATGCGCGCTCGGCGCAGTTGACCGACGCGGTGCGCAAGTACATCGCCGAGAACCCGAACGCCGCGGCCTACAACGCGAGCACGGCGATTTCGCTGGGTCTCGGCAAGGCGTTTCCCTGCAAGAGCGGGGGCTGATCGATAACCGCGGCGCATCGAAGAACCCGTTGTAACGCCCCGGCGCGGTCGTGCGCCCCGGATGTCAGTAGTCGCGCAGGCGCGCCGCCGCTCATCGAGCCCGGAGGAAGATGCCCGTTATGCCTACTATCGACGACTTCTACCGCGTGGCGGCCGCGCCGCTGCATACGTGGCTCGGCACGCTGATCGTGACGGCCATCGTGGCGATCGTGGCGAGCGGCATTCACCGCTTCGGCGCGCGCGTCGTGAAGCGTCTCGCGCGGCCGCACGCGCTGACGAGCGTCGTGCTGCGCTACATCGACAAGCCGTCGCTGTTCGCCCTCGTGATCCTCGCGTTCGCGTGGGTCTGGTCCGAGGCACCCGACACCCTCAACTTCATCGAACCGGTGCGCGACATCACCGGCATCGCGCTGATCGCCGCGCTGACGTGGCTGTCGGTGCGCTCGGCCGCGGCGATCGGCGAAGCGATCATCCGCGCCCATCCGCTCGATTCCGCCGATAACCTGCAGGCGCGCCGCATCCATACGCAGGCGCGCGTACTCGCGCGCTCGGTGATGATCGTGATCGTGATCATCGGTGTCGGCGGTGCGCTAATGACCCTGCCCAACGTGCGGCAGATCGGCGCGAGCCTGCTGGCGTCGGCGGGTGTCGCCGGTCTGGTCGCCGGTATCGCGGCGCGGCCGGTGCTCGGCAACCTGATCGCCGGTTTGCAGATCGCGCTGTCGCAACCGATCCGCCTCGACGACGTCGTCGTGATCCAGGACGAGTGGGGACGCATCGAGGAGATCACCGGCACGTACGTCTCGGTGCGGCTGTGGGATCAGCGCCGTCTGATCGTGCCGCTGCAATGGTTTATCGAAAATCCGTTCTCCAACTGGACCCGCAGCAGCTCGCAGATCATCGGCACCGTGTTCCTGTTCGTCGATTACCGGATGCCGCTCGCGCCGCTGCGCGAGGAGCTTGCGCGCATCGTCGAGAACGCGCCCGAGTGGGACCGTCGCGTGCAGGTGCTGCAGGTGACGGACTGCACCGAGCGCGCGATGCAGTTGCGCGCGCTCGTCAGCGCGCCCGATTCCGGCCTTGCGTGGGATCTGCGCTGCCGCGTGCGCGAAGGGCTGCTCGATTTCGTTCATCGGCATTACCCGGAATACCTGCCGCGGGCGCGTGCCGAGGTGTCGGCGGAGCTGGAGACCGGTGGCGCTGGCCCGAGCGACTGGCTGCCGCGCAGCCGGCAGGCGCCAGCCGGCAGCACCGCCGCGCATACCGAAGCCGATCCGGTGGCGAGCCGCATCGGCCGCACTGGCGCGGGCGAGGTCGCGCAGAAGACCAAGGAGCAGGCTTAGCCGGGCGTTGCGGATCGCGAATCGCGCGTGGCGAACGGCGACCGCCCTCGACAAGCCCGGCGATGCGCGGGCACGCAGATTGCTGTTCACGGGCGCGCCACGCCTGCTCAGGCGTCGCGGCGCATCGCAAGAATGACGGAGGACATGCACTATGGGCCGATTGATCGTCGTGTCGAATCGCGTCGCGACGCCGACGGAGACCAAGGGATCGGCGGGCGGACTCGCGGTCGGCGTATTCGGCGCGCTGAAGGATGCAGGCGGCGTCTGGTTCGGCTGGAGCGGCGACGTAGTCAGCGAAACGGTCGCCAACGCGGGGCCGATGCTCGAGCAGGACGGCGCGGTGACCTTCGCAACCGTCGGCCTCACGCGCAAGGACTACGACCAGTACTACCGCGGCTTCTCGAACGCGACGCTGTGGCCGGTATTCCACTACCGCAACGACCTCGCGCGCTACGAGCGCGAGGAGTACGCGGGCTACCGGCGCGTTAACGCATGGCTCGCTCACAAGCTGGTCAAGCTGCTCCAACCCGACGACATCATCTGGATTCACGACTACCATCTGATCCCGTTTGCCGAGGCGCTGCGCAGCGAGGGCGTGACGAACCGCATCGGTTTCTTCCTGCATATTCCGTTTCCCGCGCCGCAGATCCTGCTCAACATTCCGCCGCACGAGGAACTGGTGAAGTCGATGTCGTGCTACGACCTGCTCGGCTTCCAGACCGCCACCGACCAGCAGGCATTCCACGACTACGTGACGCGTCACGCGCGCGGCACGGTGAGCGCTGACGGCGTCGTCGAGGCGTTCGGGCGCAAGCTGCGCACCGGCGTCTACCGGATCGGCGTGTTCCCCGACGAAATCGCCGAGCAGGCCAAGCGCTACGAAAGCCGCCAGCACGTGCTCGAACTGAAGCAAAGCCTCGAGGGGCGCAAGCTGGTCATGAGCGTCGACCGGCTCGACTATTCGAAGGGACTGGTCGAGCGCTTTCGCGCGTTCGAGTTGCTGCTCGAACGCTCGCCCGAATGGCGCGGCAACGTCACGCTCGTGCAGATCGCGCCGCCTACGCGCTCGGACGTCGCGACCTATCAGAAGATCCGCCAGGATCTCGAATACGAGGCAGGGCGCATCAACGGCCGCTACTCGGGGCTCGACTACACGCCGATCCGCTATCTGAACCAGCAGTACGACCGCTGGAAGCTGATGTCGCTGTTTCGGGAGTCGCAGATCGGCTTCGTCACGCCGCTGCACGACGGCATGAACCTCGTCGCGAAGGAGTACGTGGCCGCGCAGAATCCCGACGATCCCGGCGTGCTCGTGCTGTCGATTTTCGCGGGCGCGGCCGCCGAGCTCTCTGGCGCGCTGCTCGTCAATCCGCACGATGCGATCGGCATGTGCGAGGCCTTGCAACGTGCGCTGCAAATGCCGCTCGACGCGCGCCAGCGGCGTCACGAGATCGACATGGCCGCGCTGCGTAAGAACGATCTCGGAGTGTGGCGCGACAGCTTCCTCAGGGATTTGCGCAGCATGCCAGTGCGCGGGTCGGGCGAGGGCGGCGGCCACAAATGACGGCGCGGCGACGGCCCAAAGCCCGCGCAAACCCGGCGCGTGGCCGCGTGTCACCGGATGTAAGCCGCTTGTAACAGCACCGAGCAATTGCAAGACCTGCGGCTTTTCGACCGATGTCAGGGAATAATTTCCCGTAGCGACGATGCATGCGACGCTTAGGGACCGCGTTAGGGACCGCGCGCATTGTTCCGACGTCATGGCGCTGTCATACTCGGCGTCGCCGACGGCATCGCGATTGCGCGCCAGCCGCCGGCTCACGGAGACACAATATGAAGATTGCGCAGATCGCCCCGCTGACCGAATCGGTGCCGCCGAAGCTCTACGGCGGCACGGAGCGCGTCGTGTCGTACATCACCGAAGCGCTGGTCGAGCAAGGCCACGACGTGACGCTGTTCGCGAGCGGCGACTCCGTCACGAGCGCGAAGCTCGAAGCGGTGTGGCCGCGCGCGCTGCGGCTCGATCCGGGCATTCGCGACCGCGTCGCGCCGCATATGCTGTTGATGGAACTCGTGCGCCGCCAGGCCGAAGAGTTCGACGTGCTGCATTTCCACCTCGACTACTACTCGTTCTCGGTATTCAAGCGGCAGGACACGCCGTTCGTCACGACGATGCACGGCCGGCTCGATCTGCCCGAGCAGCAGCCGGTGTTCGACACGTTCAACACCGCGCCCGTGATCTCCATTTCGAACGCTCAGCGTCATCCGCTGCCGCAGGCGCGCTGGCTCACCACGGTCTATCACGGCTTGCCGGCGCAGCTCTATACGCCGCAACCGGTCGAGCAGAAGTACCTCGCGTTTCTCGGCCGGATTTCGCCGGAAAAGCGCGTCGATACGGCGATCCGCATCGCCGGCCGCTGCGGCATGCCGATCCGTATCGCCGCCAAGGTCGATGCGGCCGATCGCGAGTACTTCGAGCGCGATATCCGGCCGTTGCTCGACCTGCCGTACGTCGAGTACATCGGCGAGATTGCCGATCATCAGAAGGCCGAGTTTCTGTCGGGCGCGCATGCGCTGCTGTTTCCGATCGACTGGCCGGAGCCGTTCGGTCTCGTGATGATCGAGGCGATGGCTTGCGGCACGCCGGTGATCGCGTTCAACCGCGGCTCGGTGCCCGAAGTGCTCGAAGAGGGCGTGACCGGGTTCATCGTCGAGGACGAGATCGGCGCGGTGGCGGCCGTGAACCGGCTCCACAAGGTGTCGCGCGCGGGCGTGCGGCGGCGTTTCGAGGAGCGCTTCACGTCGCACCGGATGGCGCGTGAGTATGTGGAGGCCTATCAGTTGGTGATTCGCGCACAGAAGCGCTCGAGGTTCAAGGTGGTCGATTCGTCGGGCCGTTGACGCGGGATCGTTGGGACGTGTCGAAGCGAAGGACGGCGGTGCGCGATGCGCGGCGCCGTTTTTTTGCGCGCGAGTTTTTCCGTTCCCGAGCGTCGGCATCGGCATACATAACAAAAAGACCGCGCGGCGACCCGCACAGGGTCCACCGCGCGGCCTTCGCCGCGATACGCGCGCAAGTGATCAGTGAAGCACGCCGATGAGCGCGCTCAGATCTTCAGCCGCGTGACCTTCGTGCCTTGCAGCGAGACGTCGCCCATCAGGCCCGCGTTGGTCATCACGAAAACCTGCACCGGCGCGGTGGCCGTGGTCGTGTCGACGGCGCCGTTCGCGCCGATCTTCACGAGCGCGACCGATGCATCGACGCCGGCCGACCAGCCCTCCGCGTTGCGGAATTTGTCGAGCGAATCCTGCGTCATGAACAGGAAGATGATCGCCTTCGACTGCGCACCCGCCTGCAGGCCGAACGAGCCCGACGCGGTGCTGTAATAGCCGACCGTCGCGCCGCCCACCCGCAATGCGCCTTCGCCATACTGGCCGCCGACGATCAAGCCCGCCTGCAGCACCGACGGGAACACCAGCACGCCGCGCGCCTTCGACACCAGCTCGCGCGAGCCCGGCACGGTCGTGAATAGCTTGGACAGCGTGCCGTCGACGCTGGCGTCGATCGACTGTCGTTTCGAGGCGTCGACATGAGCATTTTCCGGCGTGTTGCCCGTCGTCGTGCAGCCGGCGAGTGCAAGGCCTCCGAAAGCAAGCGCAGCGGTCGTCTTCAACATGAAGTGTCGTCTTTGCATCGTTTTTCTCCGTCATGGATCCGGGGCGCAACCGTGGTGGTGTCGCCTGGTTGCCTTTGAGTTATAACACAGGCTGGTGCAAAAGGCGCGTTGCGTGACAACGCGAAAAGCCTTATGGGACAAGGGTTTGAGCCTGATCGCAAGAAATCTTCCCAGTAAATTTGACCGGCCTTGCGCGCGACTTCCGAGCACGCGTCGCGCGACGATCCGAGGGGCGACGCTAAACAGCGCCCGAGCCGCGGCGATTGTGGGGACACTTCGGCGCGGCCGCACGATGGGCCGGTTTTTACCGATTTTCGCGTTGCGCGGCGGCCCATCGACATGGCAATGAGAGTGTTGTTTCGGCGCAGCAAATTGCGGCGAAGTGTAAGCGGCGCGGCCGCCGCTCACCCATGATTCGCCGGACTCTTGACCGCGGGCGGGCGCCGCAGCGCGCGGCGCACCATGCCGATGATCGCGCCGATCGCGAACAGCATAGCCGCCGGCACGATCCAATAGCCGACGAATGCGTGCCACAGATAGGCCAATAGCGTCGAGCGGCGCACGCTGTATTCGTTGATCGCGTCCTGCTGGCGCGGCGCGTTGGCGGCCAGTACGTCGGCCGGGCAGCCGGCCGCCTTGGCCTCGTCGGGCTTGCCATGGCAATGCGCGGGCGCCCCGGCGGTGCGCTGCGCCTGGGTGAAATTCCAGGTGGTGAGCGCGCGGTCGAGATCGACCGCGTTGTACGACATTTCCTCGCGGATCTCGTTGACCGCGACGATCGCCACAGGCACGGCCCAGAATATGATGACCAGCAACCACCGCCTTAACCAGCGGTTTTTGTGCTTCGATACCATCCTTGCCTCCGATCGATGCTCAGTAGCACCAACGACAAGATGGCGGCCCGCGTAGTTGTCTGGTTCTCTATGAGTGAGGGTGGGCCGTCTCCGCAGCCATCATAGAAGAAAACGGCGCGTTGCGGCGGGTGGACGACGAAGCGGGGGGACTCGATCGGAGCGCCGCGTGGGCGCAACGATGCGCCGGCGCGGCGTCGATCGGAGGGCGCCGGCGTGGGGGACGGCTCCGCCTTTCGCTCAGTTGGCCGGCGCCGAGGAGGACAGGCAGGTCTTCATGAAGGCCTTGCGGTCGTCGCCTTTCTTGTCGGCCGCCTGCTTGTTGCACACCTTCATCTTGTCCTGCTGGCTCATCGGCGCGGCGGCGGCCGGCTTCGCGGAAAGACAGGTTTGCATGAACGCCTTGCGCTCGTCGCCTTTCTTGTCGGCGGCCTGCTTGTTGCAGTCGGCCATCTTGGTTTGCTGGCTGTTCTGCGCAAACGCCGGCGATACGAGTACCGCGCCCAACACCAGCGTAGCGATAGCGGATTGAATTTTCATGGGACACTCCATCGGTGGTGAAAACGTTTCTGATCGTTCATGCGCGCGGGCGACGACGGCATTCATGGGCCCATCGGCGCATCCATTATGGCAAATGCCGTCTGCCAGAACGGCTCAAAATGCATTCCGGTTGACAGCGGTCCGCGCTCGTTTTCCCTGAGCAGCGTGGCGCAACTGGCGCCGCGGCGTTTGAAACAATCGAATGAACGAGAGCGCGAATTTTGTCATGCAATGCAGATTGCTCGTGACGTTTATTTCAAGCTTATTGAAACGAAATTACGGTTTCCGCTATTTTGATCTATGGTTAACAGGCAATGAGAATTTTCATATTGCTGCGAATGCAACTGAATAGAAAATAGGCATGAAATTCGGTAGTCGCCGTTATCCTCGACTGCGCTCCGGTGCATGCCGCTCCCTGCCAACCCTCAACCTCGCGAGGAGACTCACCATGCATTACCTGTTGATGTACGAGTTGGTACCCGACTATCTGGAGCGGCGCGGCGAGCATCGCGACGCGCATCTGAAACTCGCATGGGCCGCCGCCGAGCGCGGCGAACTGCTGCTGGCCGGCGCGCTCGCGGAGCCGACGGACGGTGCGGTGCTGCTCTTCACCGGCGCGTCGCCTGCGGTGGCGGAGGCCTTTGCTACCGCCGATCCGTACGTACTCTCCGGACTGGTTACGCGTTGGCGCGTGCGCGAATGGACCACGGTGGTCGGCGAGCACGCATCGAAACCAGTGCGCCCGTAACGTCGTTCGAAGCGACTTCGTCGCTTCTGTCACGCCCCGAACTCCGCGCATGCGCGGCGGCCGCCTCCCGTTGCCTCCACGTCACCGCGCGGGCGCGTCGCAGTCCTTTCGCCGACGCTCGAAACCGATGTTCACATCAACCATCAAAGCGCATAGAAATGCATGCTGGATCGGCAATGACATTTCTAAATCCCATTCTGTTCGGTCATGCGGTATTGTGCTTTGCAATAGACAGATCCGATGCCGGATAAGCAGCGGCTTCTGTTACGGCAATACGAGAATCGACGCAACGAAACCGACAAGATTGTTTCTATCCGTAACACTTGTCTCAACTGTACTCATGCAAAGATTGGAATGGTATGCTTCGTGCACAAATTTTCCCACGCACGAGTGAGACCGCGTTTTGTGCTTCGTAATAGGGAAGAGCCGCACCACGTGTGGGCGGGCTGCTCCAGCGAGCCGAACGGACCAAACAAATTTGTGCAACCGAGGGCCGCACACGGGTCGTGAACGCTGAGAATCCGTGGCAGGCCCAACGCCGCGGCCAGGCCAGGCCGCGTGGAGAAAATCCAATGTTTTTCGATGAGCTAAACAACGACGAATGGGCGCTGCTCGCGCCGCTCGTCTCCGACGAGCCGGCCGTCCGTCTGAACCGGCGCGGCCGGCCGCGCGCCGAACCGCGCATCGTGACGAATGCCGTGCTGTGGATCATGACCACCGGCGAGCCGTGGTCGAAGCTGCCGGGCCGCTATCCGTCCGGTCCCACCTGCCGCCGCCGCTTCGAAGAGTGGCAACTGAACGGCACACTGCTGGAGATGGTCCACCTGCTGTCGCAGAGCGGGCGCACGTTCGCATACATTCCCCAACCGGCGCCGCCCGTTACGGCCAGACCCGCGGCACCGGTTGCGCAAACCCCGAGCCCGCGCGAAGACAATAATCTGCGCGGCGTGTCGTGGAAGAGTCCCGAGTCGTGGCAGGCGCCCGGCGTTGCGAGCGCGTTGAGCCAATGGCGTACGGCCGATCCGATCGGCGACATCACGCGGCAATTGTCGGGGCTTGCGCCGGCGAGCGCGGTGGCGACATCGGCGTTCGCGACGTCCGCAGTGGCGACGTCCGCGACGGCGGCGGAGATGCGCGTCGAACCGGCCGCATCCGGCACGGTCGAGCCCGTCGCGGTCGACGACCCGCGCCCGTCGCTGACGATGGGCCTCGCCCCGCGCGGCATGCAGGTCGCCGATTCGCGCGGTTATCTGATCTACGTGGTGGTCGAGGAAGTGCCGAATGCGATGTATCGCGGGTGGGCGGAGATCATCAGGGACGGCAAGCGCGTCGAGCGTTCCGGCCTCGTGGGCCCGCGCTTCGCGGATGCGCAGCACGCGCAGCAGTTCGCGCTCGACTGGGCGCGTCAGTGGATCGATCGCGAATGCGCGACCGACGCGGCGGCCACGACCATGGTCCACGCAACCGCCGCGCCCGCGTCGGCGAACCTTGCGCAGCGGTCCGCGGACCGTTCGTTGTCAGGCCTGCGTCATGCGCCGGAACCGGCATCGGTCAATGGCATCGCGAATCACCCGGGCAATCACGGCGCGCCGTTGCACGGGCCGCTGAAGCCATCACTGAATGCATTACGCGGGACGCTGCGCCGCTATCCGTCGGACACCGCGACCGCGGGCGGGGCAAGCACGCCCACGGTGACGACCGACAGCGGCACCGCGGAGCGCTTATCCGCAACCTACAAAGAACTCATCTCATACGTGGGATGAGCCCGGCGGTCCCCGCGGCCGCTTTGCGCCGCCGCAGGTTCCCGCTTCGTCATTGCGACCGCTCGCGCCTCATTGCCTTCCGTACGTATCGTCGAAGCGCACGATATCGTCTTCGCCGAGGTACGAACCCGACTGCACCTCGATCATTTCGAGCGGCATCTTGCCCGGGTTTTCGAGGCGATGCGTAACGCCGAGCGGAATATAGGCCGACTCGTTTTCGGACACGATAAAGCGTTCGTCGCCACGCGTGACGAGCGCGGTGCCGCGCACGACGATCCAGTGCTCCGCGCGATGATGATGCATCTGCAGCGACAACCGCGCGCCCGGCTTCACGACGATCCGCTTGACCTGGAAGCGCTCGCCGGTGTCGACGGAATCGTAGTTGCCCCACGGCCGATGCACCTTGCGATGATTGGCCGCTTCGAGCCCGCCATCCTCGCGAATCCGGTTGACGATCTTCTTGACGTCCTGCACGCGTGATTTGTCGGCGACCAGAATCGCATCGGCGGTCTCGACGACGACGAGATCCTGCGTGCCGACGCAGGCAATCAGTCGTCCTTCGGAATGCGCGAAGGTGGAGTTCGCGCCTTCGAACATCACGCGGCCGCGGCTCACGTTGCGATCGGGGTCCTTCTCGCTGATGTCCCAGATCGCGTCCCACGAACCGACGTCGGACCAGCCGGCCGTAAGCGGCACGACCACGCCCGACGCGATGCTCTGATCGGCGCCGAGCTTTTCCATCACCGCGTAGTCGATCGAATTCGACGGCGAGCCGCTGAACGCATCGCGTTGCAGCCGGAAGAAGTCGCCGTCCGCCGTGCTGCCCGCGAAGGCCGATTCGCATGCTGCGTAAATGGCCGGTTGAAAATGGCGGATCGCTTTGAGCCACGTCGATGCGCGCACGATGAAAATACCGCTGTTCCACCAGTATTCGCGTGATTCGACATAGCGCTGCGCGAGTTCCAGATGCGGCTTTTCGACGAAACGATCGAGGCGATGCGCGACCGGGCGAGCCGCTGCTGCGGTCTGCGCATCGTCAGAACCGAGCGGCGCGCCGATGCGGATATAGCCGTAGCCGGTTTCGGCACGCGTCGGCACGATTCCCATGGTGACGATATGGCCAGCGGCCGCATGCTGTACGCCGGCGGCGACCGCCGCGTGAAATCCTGCGCTGTCGGTGACCGCGTGATCGGCGGGCATCACGACCATGATGCCGTCTTCATCCTGCGCGGCGACGGACAATGCGGCCACCGTCAACGCGGGCGCGGTGTCACGGCCCACGGGTTCGAGTATCAGCCGGCTCGGCCTGGCGCTCGTGCGCAATTGTTCGGCCGTCGTGAAGCGCTGTTCTTCGTTGGCGACGACCACGAGCTGGCCGGCAAGCGGATAACCGGCTTCGAGCCCATCGAGACGGCGGGTCGTCGATTGCAGCAGCGACTCTTCGCCGAGCAGGCCGATCAGCTGCTTCGGATGCTGCTCGCGCGACATCGGCCACAGCCGGGTGCCCGAGCCGCCCGCGAGAATCACGGGATGAACCTTGAGCTTGACGCTGGTTGCGGTTGAGGGCATGGGCGATTGGGCCGGGGTGGGCCGGGTGCCGGCAGGCGTGACCGGGGCCGGAGCTGTCATGGTGAACTCTCCTCGAGGCTGAATGAATGCGTCGAGTTTTATCACGAAGTCGCGAATCAATAAAAGCGCGTTAAATACAATTCCGATAAAAGTCGCGTCGCATTCATTCGAAATTCACCAAAAAATGTCTCCTCGATTTATTTATAAATAAAAATTACCTGAAAAAAATCAGCAAGCATTTTTTTCGCTTAATGATTCGCAAGAATGACAGCACGAGTGGCGCCAGAGCTTCGCGCCAGAACTGTTGGCAAAGCGAAAGATTCTATGTGAAAGCGCTCGAATGGGCTGCCCGGAACCTTCGGTCGGACCGCATTGCGGCAACAATTGCCGCACAAAATTCATAAAAAATGCCGAAAATTTGACCGATACAATTTGAGATTTTTTGCGGTCTTGTCGTGGGAATTTTAATACCGCTTTATTGAGGTATGAACAAGGGTATTCACTCATTCGCATTCGGAATTTGCAGTCTGGCCATTCAGGCTGATTCAGTCCAGTCGCGCCGCCAGGCAGATCGGAAATAAAAAAGCCCAACGATGAAACCGGCATGCAACAGCCATTTCAACCAACCGACGGATCGCACTTGACTGACGAACAGAGGGGCGGCGCATGCTGAGCGTTCTAGCGAGAATCATCGACATCGCCATGGTCGCGCTCGCCGCGGTGCTGGCGGCGGGCGTGCACAGCGGCAGAGTGGTATGGCTCGACGATATGCAAAGCGTGTCGCTTGCGTTCGGCTGCCTGCTCGTGGTGGTGTTCTTCCCGCCGCTCGGCATCTATCAGTCGTGGCGCGGCAAGCCGCTCTACGATCTGCTGTCGCGCGTCACGGGCGGCTGGCTGATGGTCGAAGTGACCGGCGTGCTGATCAGCTTCAGCGTGCACCGCGCCGACAGCCTGTCGCGGCTGTGGCTCGTTTACTGGGCGCTCGCGTCGATCGTGCTGCTGGTCGTCACGAAGGTGATCGTCTATTCGATCCTGCGCGGGCTGCGCCGCGAGGGCTTCAATCAGCGCGCGGTCGCGATCGTCGGCGGCGCGCCGTACGGCCGCTTCCTGATCGAACAGATGCGCGGCCGTCCCGAAGCTGGCTTCAAGCCCGTCGTCGTGTTCGACGAGGACGGCACGATCAATCCCTACGAAGACCCGGACGCGGCGCACGCGGTCGCGGGCGTGCCGATCGAGCGCGACTATCAGCGCATGATCGAACTGGTACGGCAGCGCGCGATCCGCGAGTTGTGGCTCGCGCTGCCGATCTCGAAGGAGAAGGCGATTCATCGCTTCGTGATGGATCTGCGCAACGACTTCGTGAACATCCGCTTCATCCCCGACGTCGGCAGCCTGACGCTGTTCAATCAGCCGATGGTCGAGCTGCTCGGCGTGCCCGCGATCAATCTGGCCGCCTCGCCGATCACCGATCTGCGCGTGCTGCCCAAGCGCGTGTTCGACAGCCTGTTCGCGTTCGGCGCGTTGCTCGCGCTGTCGCCGCTGATGCTCGCGATCGCGCTGATGGTGAAGCTCAGCTCGCCGGGGCCAGTGTTTTTCCGCCAGCGGCGCAAGGGGATCGACGGCCGCGAGTTCGAGATTTTCAAGTTCCGCTCGATGAAGGTCCACAAGGAAGCGGCCGGCAAGATCACCCAGGCGACGCGGCGCGATCCGCGCATTACCGCGGTCGGCGCGTTCCTGCGCCGCACCAGCCTCGACGAACTGCCGCAATTCATCAACGTGCTGCGCGGCGAGATGTCGGTGGTAGGTCCCCGTCCGCATGCGCTCGAACACGACGACATCTACAAGGATCTGGTGAAGGGCTACATGCACCGCTACCGGATCAAGCCGGGCATTACCGGCTGGGCGCAGATCAACGGTTATCGCGGCGAAACCGATCGCATCGAAAAGATGATGGGTCGCGTAAAGCTCGATCTGTACTACATGCAGCACTGGACCTTCTGGCTCGACATCAAGATCGTCGTGCTGACGCTGTGGAAGGGCTTCGCGGGCAGCAACGCCTATTGAACGCGGAGCGCCGGGCCGCGCCGATGCCACGCATAGCGCGAGCGCATTCCTGAATCAACTTTTTTACCGAGGTGCAATCCATGAACCTGACGATCATCGGTAGCGGCTATGTCGGCCTCGTGACCGGCGCGTGTCTGGCCGACATCGGCCACGACGTGTTCTGTCTCGACGTCGACGCGCGCAAGATCGACGTGCTCAACAACGGCGGCGTGCCGATCCACGAGCCGGGGCTGCAGGAGATCATCGCGCGCAATCGCCGCGCCAGGCGCCTGACGTTCTCCACCGACGTCGAGGCCGCGGTCGCGCACGGCGACATCCAGTTCATCGCGGTCGGCACGCCGGCCGACGAAGACGGTTCCGCCGATCTGCAATACGTGCTCGCGGCCGCGCGCAACATCGGCCGCCATATGACCGGCTTCAAGGTGATCGTCGATAAATCGACGGTGCCGGTCGGCACCGCATCGCGCGTGCGCGAAGTGGTGGCCGCCGAGCTGGCCGCGCGCGGCGTCGAGCCGATGTTCTCGGTCGTGTCGAATCCGGAGTTCCTGAAGGAGGGCGCGGCCGTCGAAGACTTCACGCGGCCCGATCGCATCGTGCTCGGCTGCGACGAGGACGTGCCCGGCGAAAAGGCGCGCGAACTGATGAAGCGCCTGTATGCGCCGTTCAACCGCAATCGCGAGCGCACGCTGTATATGGACGTGCGTTCGGCCGAATTCACCAAGTACGCGGCCAACGCGATGCTCGCGACGCGCATCTCGTACATGAACGAGCTCGCGAATCTGGCCGATCGCGTCGGCGCGGATATCGAGGCGGTGCGCCGCGGCATCGGTTCCGATCCGCGCATCGGCTATGACTTCCTCTACGCGGGTTGCGGCTATGGCGGCTCCTGTTTTCCGAAGGACGTGCAGGCGCTGATCCGCATCGCGGCCGATCACAACGCGAACCTGCGCATTCTCGAAGCGGTGGAAGCGGTCAACGATGCGCAGAAGCAGATCCTCGCGCAGAAGATCGTCGCGCGTCTCGGCGAGGATCTGTCGGACCGCACGTTCGGCGTCTGGGGTCTCGCGTTCAAGCCGAACACCGACGACATGCGCGCGGCGCCGAGCCGCGAGCTGATCGCCGGGCTGCTGGGCCGCGGCGCGCGCGTGAAGGCCTACGACCCGGTCTCGATCGACGAAGCGCGGCGCGTGCTCGCGCTCGATCTGAAGGACGTGCCGCAGCAGCATGCGCGACTTTCGTTCGTGAGTGAAGAGATGGAAGCGGCGAGCGGCGTCGATGCGCTCGTGATCCTGACCGAATGGAAGGTCTTCAAGAGTCCAGATTTCGATGCGCTGAAGCGCATGCTGAAGACGCCGCTGATCTTCGATGGCCGCAATCTGTACGAGCCGGACGTGCTGCTCGAACTCGGCATCGAGTATCACGCGATCGGCCGGCGGCATGCGTTGCGCAACGCGCCGGCGCGTGTCGGCGCGAAAGGTTCGATGCAGGTGGCGGACCTCGCCGCGACGGCAGCCTCCGGCCGCTGAAGCCACCGCGATCGCCGCGCGAGAGAGTCCGCCATGTTCGACAACGTTCTGATCGTGTGCCACGCCAACGTGTGCCGCTCGCCCGCCGCCGAGATGCTGTTCAAGGCGAGCCAGGCGCGCGCGCCGCGCTCGGGGGCCGCACCTATCGCGTTTCATTCGGCGGGCATTCGTGCGGTGAACGGCCACGGCATGGACCCGGTGATGCGGCGCCTGCTCGAAGAGCGCGGCGTCGCGGCTGGCGTTCACCACGCGCGGCGCCTCGAGCGCTCGCTCGTGCGCGCGGCCGATCTCGTGCTGGTGACCGAGCGCGCGCAGGTGAGCGAGGTCGAAGCGCTCGATCCGTCCGCGCGCGGCAAGGTCTATCCGCTCGGCAAGTGGGAAGCCGATTCGGACGTCGCCGATCCGCACGGCGGCGCGGAAGACGAATACAGGGAGAGTCTCGTGCTCATCGAACATCTGGTCATGGGATGGCTGAAAAAAATATGCTGAAGAAACCCCGCATCGAAAACTCATTCGCGAGCTTGCGCACGAAGCTCGCCGCCTCACTTCTGCTGACATCGTTTTTGTCGGCCTGCGCGACCGCACCGGGCAATTACCTCGACACGTCGCGGCTCAAGGACAACGATCAGGCGCCGAGCGAAACCTATCCGGTCCATCTGATCGACGCGAACCTGATCATGGCGCAGGCGCAAGCCGCCGCCGCGAGAATCCAGCCGTTGCCGCCAGCGGCGCTGTCCGATCCGTCGCTGTACGTGTACCATCTCGCGCCGCAGGACATTCTCGGCATCACCGTGTGGGATCACCCCGAGCTGACCACGCCGCAGGGCAGTACCTTGTCCTCGGGCGGCAATACCACGCAGACGATCGCGGGTGCGTTGCAGCAGCCGTATACGGCCGCGCTGCCGGGCCAGGCCGATCCGTACGGCCAGACCATCGCCGCCGACGGCACGATCTTTTTCCCGTTCGTCGGCCGCATCCAGGCCGCGGGCAAGACCACGACCGAGCTGCGCGATCAGCTCGCCGCCCGCCTCGTGCCATATATCCGCAATCCGCAGGTCGACGTGCGCGTGCTGTCGTATCGCAGCCAGAAGGTGCAGGTCACGGGCGAAGTGAAGCAGCCGGGACCGCTCGCGGTCAGCGACGTGCCGCTGAAGCTGGTCGACGCGATCACGCGCTCGGGCGGCACGAACCCGGACGCCGACATCCAGCGCGTGCGACTCACGCGCAACCACAAGCTCTATGTGCTCAATGCCGATCGCATGCTCGATCAGGGCGATACCACCCAGGACGTGATGCTGCAGAACGGCGACGTGGTCAACGTGCCGGACCGCACCGACAGCCGCATCTTCGTGCTGGGCGAAGTGAAGACGCCGATCCAGGTGCCGATCGCGCGCGGCCGCATGACGATCGCCGACGCGCTCACGCAAGGGGGCGGCATCCTCAACACCGACGCCAATCCGCGCCAGATCTACGTGATGCGCGGCATGCGCGAGCATCCGACCACGCCCGAGGTGTTCCGCCTCGACATGACGCAGCCGGACTCGATCATGCTGTCCTCGCAGTTCCAGTTGCAGCCGCTCGACGTCGTGTACGTGGGCACCGCCGCGTCGACCACGTTCAACCGTGTGTTGCAGCAGGTGCTGCCGAGCGTGCAGACGCTGTTCTATCTGAAGCAGCTGACGCGCTGAACGTTTGGCCTGTAACGTCCCGCGCCGCTGTTGTCCGGGCGGTGCGGGACGTGCAACGAAAGCAGAAGTACCGCTGACGCGAAAGCCGAAGCCAACGACACGGGATGGAACAGTGAGCAATCAACTCTCTCCACACATGGCTGGTCCGATCAAGACCGAAGAAGAAGACGTCGTCCTCGGGCAACTGGTGCAGGTGATCCTCGACGACATCTGGTGGCTGCTCGCGATCACCGCGATCATCGTCGCGATGGCGGTCGCGTACTGCTACCTCGCCAAGCCGACTTATTCGGCCGATGCGCACGTGCGCGTCGAGCAGTCCGACAGCATGTCGCAGGCGCTCACGCAAACGCAGACCGGCGCCGCGATCACCAGCGGCTCGACGTCGCTGCCGACCGACGCCGAGATCGAAATCATCAAGAGCCGTGGCGTGGTCGCGCCGGTCGTGCAGCAGCTGAAGCTGAACTTCAGCGTTACGCCGAAGACGATCCCGCTGCTCGGCAGCATCGCCGCGCGCCTCGCGACGCCGGGCCAGCCCGCGCGCGCGTGGCTGGGGCTCACGTCCTACGCATGGGGCGGAGAAAAAGTCGACGTCGATTCGATCGACGTGACGCCGTCGCTCGAAGGCGAGAAGCTGCTGCTGCGCGTGATCGACGCGCAGCACTATGAACTGTTCGCGCCGAACGGCTCGCTGCTGCTGCGCGGCCAGGTCGGGCAGCAGGCGCAGGGCGGGGGCGTGACGATGGTCGTCAACACGCTGATCGCGCGCCCCGGGCAGGAGTTCACCGTCGTGCGCTCGAACGATCTCGATGCGATCACCGCGTTCCAGTCGGCGATCACGGTGCAGGAGCAGGGCAAGCAGACCGGCGTGATCCAGATCTCGCTGGAGGACAAGAGTCCCGAGCATGCGGCGCTCGTCGCCAATGCGCTCGCGCAGTCGTATCTGCGCGAGCACGTGTCGAACAAGCAGGCCGACGCGAGCAGGATGCTCGACTTCCTGAAGAGCGAGGAGCCGCGCCTGAAGGCCGATCTCGAACGCGCGGAGGCCGCGCTGACCGCTTATCAACGTCAGTCCGGCTCGATCAACGCGAGCGACGAGGCGAAGGTCTACCTCGAAGGCAGCGTGCAATACGAGCAGCAGATCGCCGCGTTGCGTCTGCAGATGACGCAGCTCGCCGAGCGCTACGGCGACGACCATCCGACGCTCGTCGCCGCGCGTCAGCAGATGGCCGAGCTGCAGGCGCAGCGCACCAAATACGCGGACCGCTTCCGCAATCTGCCGGCCACCGAAGTGAAGGCCGTGCAGTTGCAGCGCGACGCGAAGGTGGCCGAAGACATTTACGTGCTGCTGCTCAATCGCGTGCAGGAGCTGTCGGTGCAGAAGGCGGGCACCGGCGGCAACGTCCATATCGTCGACGCCGCGCTGCGCCCCGGCGCGCCGGTCAAGCCGAAGAAGATGCTGATCATCTCGGCGGCCGTGATTCTCGGGCTGATCGCGGGCACCGGTTTCGTGTTCCTGCGCCGCAATCTGTTCAAGGGCATCGACGACCCCGATCACGTCGAGCGCGCGTTCCATCTGCCGGTGTTCGGCCTCGTGCCGCAAAGCGCCGAGCAGGTGCAGCTCGAAAACAGCTATGCGCGGGGCGGCGAACGGCTGCGTCCGGTGCTTGCGAACGCGCGGCCGAAGGACGTGACGATCGAAAGTCTGCGCAGCCTGCGCACCGCGATGCAGTTCACGCTGATGGACGCGCGCAACCGCATCGTGATGCTGACGGGGCCGATGGCCGGCGTCGGCAAGAGCTTCCTCAGCGTGAACCTGGCGATGCTGCTCGCCCATTCGGGCAAGCGCGTGTTGCTGATCGACGGCGACATGCGGCGCGGCACGCTCGAACGTTACGTGGGCGGCTTGCAGGAAAACGGCCTGTCCGAGCTGCTGAGCGGCCAGATCTCGCTGGAGGAAGCGATTCGCGGTTCGAGCATCGAGGGCCTGAGCTTCATTTCGTGCGGCCGCCGTCCGCCGAATCCGTCCGAGCTGCTGATGTCGCCGCGTCTGCCGCAGTATCTCGACGGCCTCGCGAAGCGCTACGACGTGATCCTGATCGACACGCCGCCGGTGCTCGCGGTGACCGATGCGTCGATCATCGGCGCGTATGCGGGCTCGACGTTCTTCGTGATGCGCTCGGGCATGCACAGCGAGCTCGAGCTGGCCGATGCGCTGAAACGCCTGCGCTCGGCGGGCGTCCACGTGCAGGGCGGCATCTTCAACGGCATGCCGGCGCGCTCGCGGGTCGGCTACGACCGCGGCTACGCGGCGACTCAGGCATACCTGAGCACGTGACGCGGACTCCGCACTCCAGCACCGACTTCTGCACGACAGGAACAGAGGAGATCACGATGAAACTGACGGTACTGGTACCGACTTATCGCCGCCCGGCCGATCTGGCTCGCTGCCTCGCGGCGCTCGAGCGGCAATCGCGCGCGCCCGACGAAGTGATCGTGGTCGCGCGCGTCGACGACGACGCGACCCATGCGTGCCTGCGCGATCCGTCCACGGGCGGCCGCCTGCCGCTCGTGATCGCGCCGGTCGACATACCCGGCCAGGTCGCGGCCCTGAATCGCGGGCTCGACGCCGCGAGCGGCGACGTGATCGCGATCACCGACGACGACGCCGCGCCGCGCCGCGACTGGGTCGAGCGCATCGCGGCCGCGTTCGAAGCCGATGCGCGCCTCGGCGCGCTGGGCGGGCGCGACTGGGTGCACGAAAAAGGCCGGGTGCTCGACGGCGAGCGGCCGCTGGTCGGCAAGGTCACCGCACACGGCAAGATCATCGGCAATCATCATCTGGGTGTCGGTGCGGCGCGCGAGGTCGACATCCTGAAGGGCGCCAACATGAGCTACCGGCGCGAAGCGGTGCGCACGATCCGCTTCGACGCGCGTCTGCGCGGCGCGGGCGCGCAGGTGCACAACGACATGGCGTTCAGCCTCGCGGTGAAAAACGCGGGCTGGAAGCTCGTGTACGACCCGCAGATCGCGGTCGATCATTTCCCGGCCGAGCGTTTCGACGACGACAAACGCGACGCGCAGACGATGGCCGCGCTGCGCAACGCCGCGTTCAACTTCCATTTGATCCTGCGCGACCAGTTGCCGCCGCTGCGCCGCGAAGCCGCGTGGTGGTGGTGGACGCTGGTGGGCACACGGCTTTATCCGGGCCTCACGCATGCGGCGCTCGCGCTGCTGTCGAAGCAGGCGCAGTTGAAGCTGTCGCGCTGGCGCGAGGTTCGCGCAGGCGCCCATGAGGCGCGGCGCGCGCTGTCGAAGAGCGGAGTGTCCGCATGAGTACGAAGGTTCACGTTCATCTCTTTTACGGCGCCGATCCGCGTTTTTATCGCAAGGGCGACGATATCGGCTGCCTGTACGGTTATCACCATGCGCAGTCCGAAGCATTCGCGCTGACTTATTCGCAAGACGCGCGCGAAAGCCGGCCCGTGCGGCTCGTACGGCGCGCGCTGAAGGCCGCGCTCGGCTTCGATTTCATCCATACGTGGCGCAATCGCGCGCAGATGCTGCGCTCGGACGTGATCTGGACGCATACCGAGCAGGAGTGGCTGTCCGCCGCGCTGATGCTGCTGCTGTGCGGGCGCAAGGCGGGGCCGGGCGCGTCGCCGCTGCTGCTCGCGCAAAGCGTGTGGCTGCTCGACAAGTGGCCGTCGTACGGCATCGTGCGCAGCTGGTTGTATCGCAAGCTGTTGACGCGGGCGGATCGCTTGACCACACTCGCTAGCGAAAACGCCGGGTTGTGCCAACGCTATTTCCATCGCGACGCGACGCCGCTGCTGTACGGCCTGAACACGCGCGACTTCCCGGTCACCGCGCCGACGCAGTGGACGCCGCGCACGCCGCTGCGCATCGCGGCGATCGGCAACGATCGCGACCGCGACTGGGAGACGCTGATCAAGGCGGTCGGCAACGATCCGCGCTACACGGTGAAGCTCGCGACGCGGCGGCGCATTCCCGCGTCGCTGCGCGCGTCGAATGTCGAGATCGCGCTGTTTTCCGGCATCAAAAAGCAGCACGAACTGTACGACTGGGCCGATGTAATCGTCGTGCCGCTGCGGCCGAACTCGCACGCGTCGGGTATCACGGTGATGCTCGAAGCGGCGGCGGTCGGCAAGCCGATGGTCGCGACCGACGTCGGCGCGCTGCGCGATTATTTTCCCGCCGACGAAGCGGCCTACGTGCCGCCGTTCAATCCGCAGGTACTGCGCGATGCGCTCGACCGGCTCGCCGCCGAGCCTGGCGAGGCGCTGCGCCAGGCGCAGGCAGCCGCGGCCGGTCTGCTCGCGCGCGATCTGACCACCCAGCACTACGCGATGCAGCACGTGCGGATCACGCGCGAGATGCTGAGCGCGCGCGGGCAGGCGAGCGCGCACGCCGGCGCGGCCACGCACGCGCAGCCCGCCGCACCCGGGCGCGAATCGCGCGGAGGCCTATAAGCGATGTCGACGATTCCGCGCGCGAACCCGTTGCCGCCGCCAGGCGCGGCCAACGCCGGCCCTGCAAAACACGCCGCGAGCGGGCTGCTGTCAGGCGGCCCGCGAGAATGGCTGCCGCCGCTCCTGCTGTGGCTGATCGCCGCGGTGCTGATCGTCGCGCATCAGGGCACGGTGCTCACGCTGGCGTTCCCGGTGCTGGCGATCCTGACGGGTCTGTGGCTCTACTTCAAGAGCCCGGCGCGCTACATCGGCTTCATGTGGTGGCTGTGGTTCCTGAGCCCCGAAGTGCGGCGTCTCGCCGACTGGTCGAAGGGCGCGTTCACGCCGACGAGCCTGATCCAGGTCGCGCCGCTCGCCGTCACGATGATCAGCGGGCTGTCGCTGCTGCGCTACTACCGGCTGCTCGCGCAGCGCCGCGGTTTGCCGGTGCTGCTGATCCTGCTCGGCTTGATCTACGCGTTCCTGATCGGCGTGATGTCAAGCGGCCCGCTCGCAGCCACCTACGACCTCGCGAACTGGCTCTATCCGATCCTGATCGGCTTTCACATCATGGCGCACACGCGCCAGTATCCGCAGTATCGCGACACGATCATCAACACGTTCATCTGGGGGATGCTGGTGATGGGCGGCTACGGCCTGATCCAGTTTTTCATCATGCCGCCGTGGGACGCGCTGTGGATGCTCGGCTCGCAGATGAACTCGCAGGGCGACCCGGTGCCGATGGGCGTACGCGTGTTCAGCACGATGAACTCGTCGGGCCCGTTCGCGTTCGCGATGATGGGCGCGATGGTGTTCGTGATGGCCGCGCAGCATCGCGTGCGCTGGATCGCCGCCGCGCTCGGCTTCTTCTCGTTCGCGCTGAGCCTCGTGCGCTCGACGTGGGGAGGCTGGGTCATCGCGCTCCTGATCCAGCTCGTGAAGTCGAACAACAAGGTGCGCGTGCGCATCGTCGCGAGCGCGGTACTGCTCGCCGGCTTGTGCGTGCCGCTGCTGGCGGTCGGCCCGGTGGCCGAGCGGATGCAGGCGCGGCTAAACACGATCGTCAATCTGCACGACGACCAGAGCTACGCGGCGCGTAACGAGTTCTACGCGAGCTTCGCGAAGACCGCGTTTACCGACGTCTCGGGCGAGGGCATGGGCGCGACCGGCACCTCGACGAAACTGTCCAACGACGGCGGCCAGCTCGGCCAGTACGGCAACTTCGACAGCGGCGTGATGAACATTCCGTTCGTGCTCGGCTGGCCCGGCACCTTGCTGTACATGTCCGGCATCGTGTGGCTGCTGACGCGCGCGGTGCTCGGCTCGTTCAGGCTGCGCGACGACAAGTTCGTCTCCGCGTGCCTGAGCCTGTGTCTTGCGACCTTCGCGATGCTCGTGTTCACGAACTCGCTGGTCGGCACCGGCGGCCTGCTGCTTTTCATGGGCGCTTTTTCGATTCTTTCCGCGGTTCACCACGAAAAAATGAACCGCGCACGCACGCTATTTCTCCACGGAGGCACGGATTGAGAGTCGCCATTGTCACGCACGTAGTGCGCCATAACGACGGCCAGGGGCGCGTCAACCACGAGATCGCGCGCGCGGCGCTCGACGAGAACATCCGCGTGACGCTGGTCGCGTCGCACGTGGCGCCCGAGCTGCTCGCGCATCCCAACGTGCGCTGGGCGCCGGTGAAGATCGGCCGCTGGTGGCCCACCAATCTGCTGCGCCAGCAGGTGTTCGCGGCGAAGAGCGCACTGTGGCTGCGCGCGCATCGCCGCGACTACGACGTGCTGCACGTGAACGGCTTCATCACCTGGATGCGCGCCGACGTCAATACCTCGCATTTCGTGCATAGCGGCTGGTTCGCGAGCAAGTACTACCCGTTCGGTCTCACGAAGGGCGTGTGGTCCGCGTACCAGTCGGTCTATACGCGCTGCAACGCGTTGCTCGAGCGCTGGGCGTACCGGCGCTCGAAGGTGATCACCGCGGTGTCGCAGAAGGTCGCCGACGAAATCCGCGCGATCGGTCTCACGCCGCGCAACCGCGTGGACGTCATCTACAACGGCGTCGACACGCAGGGCTTCGCGGCGGCGAGCGGCGATCGCGCAAAGTTCCAGCTACCAGACGATGTGTTCCTGCTGCTGTTCGTCGGCGACCTGCGCACGCCGCGCAAGAATCTCGGCACCGTGCTCGCCGCGTTGAAGCATCTGCCCGAGCATGTGCAGATCGCGGTGGCCGGCTTTCTGCCGGGCAGCCCGTATCCGGACGAGGCGAAGGCGCTCGGCATCGCGCATCGCGTGCATTTTCTCGGGCTCGTGAAGGAGATGCCGGTGCTGATGCATTCGGTCGACGCGTTCGTGTTCCCGTCGCGCTACGAAGCGATGAGTCTGTCGCTGCTCGAAGCGATGGCGGCGGGGCTGCCCGTCGTGACCGCGCGCACGGCCGGCGGCGCCGAGATCATCACGCCCGAGTGCGGCATCGTGCTGGACGATCCCGACGACCCGCAAGCGCTCGCTCGCGCGGTCGCGCAACTCGCCGGCGACGACGGCGCGCGCCACGCGATGGGCAAAGCCGCGAGCGAACTCGCGACCGGCTTTGGCTGGGCGCGCATGGCCGCGCAATACATCGCGCTGTACCGGCAGCTGGCCGGGCAGCAGGAAAACCGCCGGCGCAGCCAGACGGAAGCGACGGTCGTCGCGCAGAACGATGCGCTGACGCTGAACCATCTCGCCGGACAGAAGAGCGTGGAATGACCGCGCGAGGCGCGCCGTCCACGTCTACGTCTACACATAGCAACTCACCGCAAGCAACACACAGGGGCACACCATCATGACGACTGGCTCAATCAAATCACTGCAGATCGGGATGCACTGGTTTCCCGAACGCGCGGGCGGCCTCGACCGCATGTACTACTCGCTGGTCGGCGCGCTGCCGGGCGCGGGCGTCGCGGTGCGCGGCGTCGTCGCCGGCTCGCCGAAAGTCGCGGCCGATACCGGTGGCGCGATCAACGGCTTCGGCCCCGCCGCGCAATCGCTGCCGCTGCGGCTAATGGCGGCACGCCGCGCGCTACGCCACGAAATCCGCACGTCGCGGCCCGATGTGATTTCGTCGCACTTCGCGCTCTATACGTTTCCGGGGCTCGACGTGACGCGCGGCATTCCGCAGGTGTCGCATTTTCAGGGACCGTGGGCCGACGAGAGCCACGTCGAAGGCGCCGATTCGTTCGGCCAGCGCGCGAAGCGTTATCTGGAGCAGTCGGTATACGCGCGTTCGTCGCGGTTGATCGTCCTATCCGACGCGTTCGGCAAGATTCTCACGACGCGCTATGGCATCTCGCCGGAGCGCGTGCGCGTGGTGCCGGGCTGCGTCGATGTCGAGCAGTTCAATCTGCCGATCACGCAGGCCGAGGCGCGTCTGCGTCTGCAATTGCCGCAGGACCGCCCGATCGTGCTGGCGGTGCGACGGCTGGTGCGGCGCATGGGTCTCGAAGATCTGATCGATGCGGTGAAGCTGCTCAAACGCAGCGCGCCCGACGTGCTGCTGCTGATCGCGGGCAAGGGCCGGCTCGAAGGTGAGCTGGAGGCGCGCATCGCCGACGCGGGGCTCGAACACAACGTGAAGCTGCTCGGCTTCGTGCCCGATCAGCATCTGGCGGCGCTGTATCGCGCGGCCAACATCAGCGTCGTGCCGACCGTCGCGCTGGAAGGCTTCGGCCTCATCACGGTCGAATCGCTTGCGTCGGGCACGCCGGTGCTGGTGACGCCGGTCGGCGGATTGCCCGAGGCGGTGGCGGGATTGTCGGCCGATCTGGTGTTGCCGGAGACCGGCGCAGCTGCGATCGCCGCGGGTCTCGCCGGCGCGCTGAACGGTACGCTGAAGTTGCCCGATGCGGATGCATGCCGCCGCTATGCGCGCGAACGCTTCGATAACGCGGTGATCGCGAAGCGGGTCGCGGCGGTGTATGCCGAAGCGATTGCGGGAAGCGTGCTGCATTGAAGCGCAGCGGCGGCGGTTCAATCGAATGAAAAAAGGGGCGAGGCTCGGATCGCTGCGTTCGGGCCTCGCGTTCATGTCGCCGCAAGACCGGCAAAACAAACAGGCCACCAATAACGGCACTTTCCTGTTGAACTTGAGCCCGGATCAGCCCTTGGCCGCGATTTTCCGACCTTATTTTTTCAAATCCCTGAAACGTGGCGCCCGGCGTCGACTTCGTCACGTTTACGTCACACATCCGCGACGATAATCCCCGCGCCCGAAAGTACAAAAACACACGGGCGTCCCGCCAGAAAGCGGGGACCTTGTATTTTCAGATCTCGGGGATTTTCAGATGACCATCCGCCACCGCATCACGCTTCTCGTCATTCTGATGCTTGTCGCGCTATCCGCCATTGGCGGATACGCCGTGCTTCAGACCCGCAACAGCGCCGCCAACGTCAGGCAGGTCACCCAGGGCGTCGTGCCGAGCGCGCTCGCGTCGGCAGACCTCGTATCGCAGGTCAAGGACGTGCAGCTCGCGATGATGACGCTCGTCTATGCGCCTGACGCGAACATGGTCTCGCAGGCTCAAGACCTGCTGAAGAGCAAGGAAGCGTCGTTGCAGGCGGCGCTCGACGTGCAGGCGAAGGCCGCGCAAGGTCAGGCCCAAACCGGGCTCGTGAGCCAGGCGCGCGACAGCCTCGCGAATTATTTCAACGCGGTCAACGACACCGCGAAGATGAAGGCCGACGGCAAGAACGAACTGGCGCAGGCCTATCTGTTCGCGAACGTCGCGCAATACCGCGATGAACTCGAAGGCATCGTCGAGACGCTGCGGATCGAAAAGAACCGCCAGAAAGATGCCGCGATCGACGAACTGAACAGCGCGCTCGCCACCACGACGACGGCGATCGGCGCCGCGACCGGCGCGGCCATCGTCGTGCTGTTGCTGATCAGCGCGCTGCTGTATCGCCAGATCACCCGGCCGCTGAGCCGCATGCAGGTGGAGATGAGCGAGATCGCGGCGAGCCAGGACTTCACGCGCCGCGTGCCGGTCGGACGCATGGACGAGATCGGTCATTCGATCGTCGCGTTCAACGGCATGATCGAGAAGATCCAGCAAAGCTCGCTGCAACTGAAGCAGAAGACCGCCGATATCCAGGCGATGCTGCAAAACATGCAGCAGGGGATTCTGACGGTGGTCGAAGGCGTGGTCGTGCATCCGGAGTACTCCGCCTATCTCGAGGCCATCTTCGAGACGCGCGAGATTGCGGGCCGTCCGTTGCTCGATCTGGTGTTCGGCGGCACCGAGATCAACAGCGATGCGCTCTCACAGATCGAAGCGGCGCTGCAGGCATGCATCGGTGAAGACAGCATGAACTTCGAGTTCAATCAGCACCTGCTCGTCAACGAGATCGCCAGGCCGATGGCCGATGGCCGCGTGAAGACGCTCGACCTGAGCTGGTCGGCGATCACCGACGAACACGACGTCGTGCTGCGTTTGATGCTGTGCGTGCGCGACGTGACCGAACTGCGCGCGCTCGCCGCCGAGGCCGGCGAACAGAAGCGCCGGCTGGAAATGATCGGCGAGATTCTCGCGGTGAGTCAGGAGAAGTTCCATCACTTCGTCGAAAGCGCGACGGGCTTCATCAGCGAGAACGAACGAATCATCCGTCAGCATCACGAGCCGAGTCACGAAGCCGTCGCCGAGCTGTTCCGCAACATGCACACGGTCAAGGGCAATGCGCGCACGTACAGCCTTCAGCATCTGACCGGCATCGTCCACGAAACCGAACAGCGCTACGACGCATTGCGCCGCGCTGACAGCAGCGAAGCGTGGGACCAGCAGCTTCTGATCGAGGATCTGCAGCGCGTGAAGGCCGCGCTCGAAACCTACGCGACGATCAACGAAGTGAGCCTCGGCCGCAAGGGGCCGGGCCAGAGCGGCGCGGTGGATCGCTACCTGATGGTCGATCGCGAGTTGATCCAGAAGCAGCTGGATCTGCTCGAAAGCGCCGATCCGGCCGACCGGGACGCGCTCGTGGCGATGCGCGAATCGTTGCAGCGCGAACTGCGTCTGTTGGGCACCGAATCGATCTACGAAGCGCTCGCGGGCGTGCTCGACTCGCTGCCGTCTCTGGCGGCCGAACTCGGCAAGGAGGCGCCGGTCGTCAGCATCGACAACAACGGCTACCGCGTGCGCAGCGAGGTCAGCCATACGCTGCGCAATGTGTTCACGCACCTGCTGCGCAACTCGGTCGACCACGGCATCGAGCCTGCCGCCGAGCGTGTCGCGAACGGCAAGGACGCGGCCGGCGTCATCGAACTGGAAGTGGGCATCGACCATCGAGCGCTGCAGATCACCATCAGCGACGACGGCCGCGGTCTCGCGCTCGCGAAAATCCGTGGGGCCGCGATCGAACGCGGCTGGATCGACGCCGATGCCGCGCTCAGCGACGAAGCGATTGCCGAGATGATTTTCCGTTCCGGCTTCTCGACCGCGCAGACCGTCAGCGAGATTTCGGGCCGCGGCGTCGGCATGGATGCCGTGCGCGATTTCGTGCGGCGCGAGCATGGCCGCATCGAATTGCGTTTCACCGACGATCGTCGCGGCGCGGACTATCGCCGCTTTCAGACCGTCGTGTCGTTCCCCGAGGACTGGGCGGTGGACAGTCTCGACGCGTCCGCCGATGCAGCGCGCGAGCGTGACGCGGATGCGGTAGCAGGCTGACGGCCTGATGGATTGAACGAAGCGATGGGAGCAGGTTGTGCTTGAAAGTTATCTTTTGGCCGCAGGCGTTGGCGGTATTCTCTGCGCACTCGCGACGGGAATTTTTTATCGTCGGAAGCTTCGCGCGGGTGCGCAGGCGCAGCGTGTCGACGCGCTCGCGCGGCAGGCCCTCGAGCAGCAACTCGACGCGGCGGTCCGGCTCGGCGAGCAGGCCAACAGCGAGCGCGCCGCACTGGAGTCTATGCTCGCCGATCTGCGCGCGCAAGCCGGGCAGTGCGCGCACGATCGCGAAGCGTTGCAGGCGTCGCTCGACGCCGCGAGTTCGCGAAGCGACGAATGGCTGCAGCATGCGACGCGGATCGCGCACGAGGCGGGCCGTTTGAAGACGCTGACCATCACGTTCGAGCGTTGGCACGAGCAGATGATTTCGCTGATGTCGCAGAACCGCGACATGCACAAGAAGAACCAGGAGCTGTCGGCGATCGTGCAGCACGTGCTGATCGTTTCGCTGAATGCGTCAATCGAAGCGGCGCGCGCCGGCAGCGCGGGTCGCGGCTTTTCGATCGTCGCGGGCGAAGTGCGCTCGCTGGCGTCGCGCTCGCAGGAGTTGTCGAAGAGCTATCGCGAGAGCCTGCATCGCAACGACCTGACGACGGCGGCGACGTTCCAGGACATCCAGGCCGGCGGCAAGATGATCACGGCGTCGCTCGGCGGCGTCGAAGTGCTGGCGACCCAGTTCCAATCCCGGCTCGAGCAGGCCGCGGCGTGATTACCGATCAGGCGAAGCAAAGCATCGCGGACATCTTCTGTCACGCGGCCCGCGCGAGATTGCCCGCGACGCCGGGCGATTCGTGCGAGATCACGGCGGTGCCGAGGTGGGATCGCGATCATCCGGCCGGACCTTGCGCGATGGCGTTGACGATCTCGTCGATCGGCTTTCGTCTGCTGTTCGTGCTGCATTTCGGCAAGGACGACGCGACGCACGCCTACTACGCCAGCGGCGACACGACGCGTTCGCTGTCGGAAACGCTGATGGAACTCGGCAACCTGTGCTGCGGCTACATGAACCAGCAACTGGTCAATCATTTCCCCGATCTTGGCATGTCGACGCCGTATGAATTGAACAGCGCCTGTGTCGAGTATCTGGACGAGTTGCGGCCCGATCACGTGTGGGCGTACGAGCTGACGATCGGCGGTGCGGCCCGGCTGGGTGTCACGCTATGTCTATGCGCGCAGGCGCCCCTCGATTTCAAGGCTGAACTCGCCACGGCCGACGAAGCCGAAGGCGAGCTCGAACTTTTCTAGCCCCTCAACGCTGCATTCGCAGACTGAAACACGATGAATACCAGCAAGCCCGTCAGCAAGCTGCTCGTGCTCGACGACTGTCCGGCACACGCGCAAGCTCTGAAGCTCTTTTTCGACGAACACAACCTGATCGCACTGAAGGTGCGCGACAGCAACCGCCTCGGCTCGGTACTGGCCACCAATATCGATCTCGGCGGCGTTCTGCTGGCGGATCACTACGGCGGATCGGTCGAGCAGGCGGCGACGAGCGCCGCGCGCATCAATGCCTTGCGCCCCGAACTGCCGGTGATCCTGCGTTCGAGCGGCCACGCGCCGCTCGAACGGCTTCCGAAGCCGTTGACGAACGCGGCATGCGCGCATTTCAATGCCGCCGATCTGACGGCGCTGCGTGAAGCCGTCGATCGATACATCTTCAGCCTCGACTTCCCGAACGCGCTCGTGCGCGGTATCGCGGAGATCACGCAAGCGCGGCTCGCCACGTTGTTCGACGGCGTCACGGTGCAACGCGACACGCCCAGTATCGTGCGCGATCGAATCATCTTCGGCGAGGTCTTCAGCCTGATTCCGCTCGAAGGCAGTTGGTGTCGCGGCTATATGTTGATGCAGGCCGAAGAGGAGCCGCTGCTCGGCATGATCGATCGCGATCGCGCGGCACGCGACCCCGGCATGGGCGCGGGGCAACCGGGCTTTCGCGATCTGAACGACGTGCTCGGCGAATTGACCAATCTGATCTGGGGGGCATTCAAGGACCGCTTCCTCGGTCAGCAGAACGCTCGCGATGCAAGTCAGGTGCAGGTGCAGGTGCCACTGCTGGTCAATCACAAGCATCGCTACATCTCGTTCGGCTCGGACAATCCGCAGTTGCGGTTTCAATATCGATTGAGCGACGCCGCGAGCGGACAGTCGGTATCGATCGACCAGCGCTTCGTTTTCAACCTGAGCCGGTCACCCGAAGATTTTTCTGAAAACGCGGTGGATGTCGACGATCTCGTCGAGTCCGGCGAACTCGATCTGCTTTGATACGACGCGTCGGTGACGCAAGGGAATGGTGATGGCAAAGATTCTGGTGGTGGACGATTCGAGCACGGTACGCGATGAAGTCGCGGGTTTTCTGGCGAAAAACGGTCTCGACGTCGCGACGGCCATCGACGGCAAGGATGGCCTTGCGAAGCTGAAAACGGATTCGAATATCCGCCTGATCGTCAGCGACGTGAACATGCCGAATATGGACGGCCTGACGATGGTCGAAAAAATCCGCGGCGAACTCGCGAACAAGACCGTCAACGTGATCATGCTGACGACCGAAAGCAGCCCCGCGATGAAGGAGCGCGGCAAGGCCGCCGGCGTGAAGGGCTGGATCGTCAAGCCGTTCAAGGGCGATGCGGTGCTGGAGACGTTCCGGAAACTGGCGGGTTGACGGGGCAGTGTGCGGCGAGCGCCGCCGCACACGGATGCCGGGTTAGAACGTCTCGTGGTGCTCGTTGCGCGCGATGTCCGCCTGCACCATCATCTGGCAAAGCTGTTCGAGCGAGGTTTGCGGTTGCCAGCCGAGCGTGTCGCGCGCCTTGTCCGCGCAGCCGATCAGCAGGTCCACTTCGGCCGGCCGATAGAACTTCGGATTGACGCGCACGAGCGTCTTGCCGGTCGCGACGTCGATGCCGGTCTCGCGCTCGTCCTTGCCCGACCATTCCAGCTGATAACCGGCCGCCGTGAACGCCATGCGCACGAAATCGCGAACCGTTTCGGTGCGGCCGGTCGCGAGCACGAAGGTGTCGGGCGCGTCGGCCTGCAGCATGCGCCACATGCCCTCGACGTATTCGAGTGCGAAGCCCCAGTCGCGCTGCGCGCTCAGGTTGCCGAGTTCGAGCACGTCCTGCTTGCCGAGCTTGATCTTCGCGACCGTGTCGGTGATCTTGCGCGTGACGAATTCGCGGCCACGTAGCGGCGATTCGTGATTGAACAGAATGCCGCTGCTCGCGAACAGGTCGTACGACTCGCGATAGTTGATCGTCGACCAGTGCGCGAACAGCTTCGCGACGCCATACGGGCTGCGCGGATAGAACGGCGTGCTTTCGCGTTGCGGCACCGCCTGCACGAGGCCGAACATCTCGGAGGTCGACGCCTGGTAGAAGCGTGTCTTCGGGCTCAGGATACGCAGGCCTTCGAGCAGATTCAGCGCGCCGACGCCGGTCACTTCGGCGGTGGTCACCGGCTGGTCGAACGACACGCCGACGAAGCTCTGCGCGGCGAGGTTGTACAGCTCGTCGGCCTGCGTGCCGTCGAGCAGGCGCAGCGTCGAGCCGAGGTCGGTGAGGTCGTGTTCGACGAGACGCAGATTCGGATGATCGAGCACGCCAAGCTCACGCATGCGCCAGAAGTTGACCGAACTCGTGCGCCGGTAGGTGCCGGTCACGTGATAGCCCTTGTCGAGCAGCAGCCGGGTCAGATAGGCGCCGTCCTGTCCGGATACGCCGGTGATAATCGCTTTGCGTGGTTGGCTCATAGCTTGCCTTCTAGTTTGTGAGAGAAAAGAGAACGGAACGCGCCTAAGGGCCTGGCTCAATGCGCGTTGTCCAGCAGCCGCCGCACCAACGGTTCGATGACCCGATAATCCTGTTCGGCCTTCAGCCGGTACAACTCCGGCTTTGGATGCGCGCCGTCCGACATCAGTGACTTCCAGTCGGGCAGGCTGCTCACATACGCGTATTGATCGACGAGCGGCACCTGCTGTTCGGCGGCCACGCGTCGCGTCATCGCTATCATCGCGGCGAGCCGGGCGTTGAGCCGGTCATCGGGCATCGGGTTCGAGGTTTGCAAAACAGGCTCCTTGCCGAGCGCTCGCGCGGTTTGCACGAGCGACGTCTCGGCCGCGTAGAACTGCTCGGGCGTCTGGTTGTGCATCACTTCGTTGATGCCGTAGTTGATCAACACGATCCGCGCGGGCGAGGCGGCGAGACGTTCGCGCCACGGCAGTCCCGCCGTCGGGCCCGCGCGACGATTGCCGGTGCCGTCGCGCAACTGCCAGGCCATCGTGCCGCCGACGCCGTAGTTCGTGACGCGCACGCGCTCGCCGTCATGCGCCTGCAACGCTTGCTGCAGATACGTGACGGCGTTGCGGGCTTGCGGGCCGCAGTGGCCATCGCTGCAGGTGATGCCGAGCGTGGTCGAGTCGCCGTAAGCGTCGATCAGCAGTCGCGTCGGCGATGACACTGCCGGCCCGGCCACGGCCGCGCGCGTTGCCGGCGCGATCAGCATCAGCGCCGACACGATACCCAGCACGTGGGCAGCAACAACGGCCTGGCGGCTCATGCGCGGCCTTGCGGTGCTTGCCGCGCAACGTTGGCGCCGGCGCGGGCCGTCTTTCTCGACCCGCGCGCGCCGAAAATCAGGCGCTTCTCGAATGCGAACCACGTGATGCTCGCGTACACGAGCGTGATCGCGAGCGCGATCGCGGCGCTCAGATAGCGATTCAGATGCAGCGGCCACACCATGTACAGCACGCTCAGGTGGATCAGATAGATCGTGTAGCTGATGGTGCCGATATAAACGAGCACGCGATTGCACAACAGCCGCTTCACGATGCCCTTGCTCTGCAGCGCGATCACGACGATCGACGTACATAGCACCAGCGACACGCTATACAGCCCGGCATTCGACAACGGCGTATTCGCTGCGCGAAAACGCGGGTAGTGCAGATGCAGCCATGCCAGCACCGCGAGCGCGGCCAGAGCGCCGAGCACCGCGAGTCCTTTGAACGGTTCGAGCGCATTGCGATCGCGCCGCACGGCAACCGCGAGCAGCGCGCCGGCCGCGAGCAGATCCATGCGGAACGGCGTCAGGTAGTAGATCGGCCAGAACGAATCGAACCACGGTGTCGCGAGCGCGCGCAGCAGCGGCACCAGAACGATCAGCGCGGCCGCCACCAGCCCAAGCAGACGCTCGGGCACGAGCAGGATCACGAACGGCCAGAAGATATAAAACTGCTCCTCGACCGCGAGCGACCACAGCACGTTGAGGCTGTCATGACCGCTTTGATTGAGCGCATCGCCGATATTGGTCGCGAAGAACGCGTACCAGTACCAGTGCTGCGCCCACGCGAGGCCGAACAGCAGCGACGACACGGCCATCAGCAGCAGGTACGGCGGCAGGATGCGGCGCGCGCGCCGCGCATAGAAATAGCTGAAATACGACTGCTGGCGCGACTTGCGATCGAGCAGGATGCCGCTGATCAGAAAGCCGCTCAAAACGAAGAACAGATCGACGCCCATCCATAGCGGCGCTTTCAACGCGTGCTGCGCGAACACCGCGAGCACGGCGATCGCGCGCAGACCGTCGAGCTGCACGATGCGGGAATGGGAGGGCGCGAGGGGCAATGCGCTGGCTGTCATGAACCGTCCATGGTGTAAAGCGGATGAGCCGGGCGAAGCGCCGCGCGGTTCGCCACGGATTGCCAGCGAACCGGCACGCGCTTCGCGTCGCAACTGAAGTGCAATCGATTCTAGGGAAAAGAAACTCGAGAAAAAACCCGTTGGAATGGGCTAATTGAATAAGATTGAAACAGGGTATTTCTTTGGCAATTATCGAAAGATTTATATGTTTATGTGGTGAGCATCGGGCAATCCGTAATAAATGCCCATTGCCTGATATCACATCGGTAGGAAAGGGGGGATCATCGCGACAGAGGCGACTGACGGCGAGGCTTGCGCTTTGATCGATTTTTAAAATCGGTTCTTTTGCGACGTATAAGCGAACGAATATTTTTGAATTATTTTCGATTTTCGTCACTGCATTTTTTCCGCGTAACTTAGCCGTGCGGACGGCTGCCTTCAGGCGCCGCGCTTCAATCGGTTGCGCTTCGTTTCGCTTTGCCACATCACTGAATTTCGCCCCGAGCGGGCGCAGGTCCGCGTGCATCGCGTTGACCGGACATCGACTGGAGGTTCCGCCTTGCGCCTTATCACGTTCAAAAGCTGGTTCGCCCTGACAGCCTGCGCTGCCGGCGTCGTCGCCGCATTGGCCAGTCTGCCGGCGCGCGCCGAAACCGCTTTGAACGCGAAGACCTCATGGATCGGCAACAGCTTCGGCTTTGGCGATGGCACATGGACGCAGATCGATATCACCGCGATCGCGGTCACGCCCGACGGCAAGGTCTATACGAACGCGCCGTGGGACGAAAGCGGCGCCGAAGCGAGCGTCTATCAGGACGGCAAGATGCTCGGCTTCGCGGGCGGCACGCATGGCTGGGGCAACGCCGGCGGCAATGCGATCGCGGTCAACCGCAAATATGCATTCGTTGCGATCGCGGTCGGCAATGAGAAGGGGCATCTGGTCGAGCCGGGCGTGTGGCCGGACAAAGGTAAGCAATGGTTCGGTATCTCGCGGCGCCTGATCGACGAGCCGAAGCGCGTGGCACCGTTTCAGCCCGCGGCTAAAAACGCGGACCCGCACGCGCAGCTCGCGGCCGGCTTTCTGATGATGAACGAAGTGCCGACCGGCACGAACGCCGAGATCGGCGGGCTCGCCGCGAACGACACGACGCTGTTCGCGGCCAATACCGCGCGCAATCGCATCGAAGTCTACGATGCCGAATCGATGCAGCAGAAAGCGACGTGGAACGTGCACGAGCCTGGACGTATCGCGCTCGCGCCCGACGGCACGCTATGGGTGCTCAGCGGCACGCGCGGCGATCGCGCGCCGGGTATCGAGCATTACACGGCGACCGGTCAGCGCATCGACGAGACCATCACGCTGCCGGCCGATACGGTCGCGGTCGGCCTCGCCGTCGATGCGCAAGGCCGCCTCCTGATCGCCGATAACGGTCCGCGCCAGCAGGTGCTGTTCTTCACGAAGCGCGACGGCCGCTACACGGAGTCGGGCACGCTCGGCGAGCGCGGCGGCATTTTCAGCGGCGTCGCGGGCAAGCCCGGACCATTGCGATTCAACGGGCTGACCGGCGTGGGTGTCGATGCGCGCGGCAACGTGTACGTGTCGACCAATGGCATCGGTCCGCGTTACGAGCCGATCGGCGCGGGCCTCGGCGCGACGCTCGAAAGTTATGCGCCGAACGGCAAGCGCAACTGGCAGGTCGAGGGGCTGCTGTTCGTCGACGGCGCGTGGATCGATCCGGCCCGGCCCGACAGCGTCTATACCGGCAACAAGCGCTTCGAACTCGATTTGTCGAAGCCGTCTGGACAGGACTGGAAATACGCGGGGTTCCTGTCGAATCGGTTCAAGTACCCGGACGATCCGGTGTTCCATACCGACCAGTATCCGGGTCTGCCGATCGCGCGGCGGTTGAAGGGGCACACGTTCCTCTATCTGACCGACATGTATGCGGATCATCTGAAGATCTATCGCTTCGATCCGCAGCATGACGGCGAGACCGCGATTCCCTCGGGATTTATCGCAGGTCGCGAGCGCGCGGTCGCGAAGGTGCCGAATGCACCGCCGGGCGGTGACTGGATCTGGCGCGACACGAATGGCGACGGGCGCTTCGATCGCGACGAGTACGCGCTGAACACGAGCGGCACGAAGCTCGCGGGCGGCTGGGGCTGGTGGGTCGACATGGCCGGCGACATCTGGCGTACCCGGGATACGAAGGGCATCTATCGCTTCCGTTTCGGCGGACTCGATGCGAAGGGCAACCCGGTCTACTCGTACTCGAACCTGACGCAGTACCCGGTGCCGGCACCGTTCAGCGAACTGCATCGCGCGATCTATGAACCGGACACCGACACGATGTACGTGAGCGGCTATACGGCCGATATGCCGACCGCGCAGGGCTTCTGGAAGGAAGTGGGGCGCGTGCTGGTGCGCTATGACAAGTGGTCGAGCGGCAAGCCGGTGCAGCGCTACGCGATCACGCTGCCGTGGCAGACGCAGAGCAAGCCCATCGCGACGATCATCGGCGTCACGGTCGAGGGGCAATACGTGTTCGGCGTCGAGCCGGTCGGCGCGGTGCACGTGTGGGACAAGGACAGCGGCAAGGAACTCGGCGTGATCCGGCCGGGCCCCGAAGTGGGCCGCGCGTCGGGTTGGGTCGACGTGCCGAACGGTATCAGCGCGACGAAGCGCGGCGATGGCGAGTACCTCGTCTTCGTCGAGGAAGACGCGCGCGGCAAGGTGCTGATGTATCGCTGGAAGCCTTGAGGTGCGTTGGCCTCGCTGACGCAGCCCCGCACGCAATCTAACCGCAAAACCGAAGGGATTCGATGGACAAAGGCATTCTCAGGAACGTAGCGATCAACTTTTTCGGGCTCGTGCTGCCGACGTTCGTGTCGCTCGTGACCGTGCCGTCGTATATCCGGCTGCTCGGCGTGGAGCGCTACGGTGTGATCAGTCTCGTGTGGACGCTGATCGGCTACTTCGGGATTCTCGATCTCGGCATGAGCATGGCCGCGCAGAACCATATTTCGAAGGCGCGCGCGTCGGGCGATCAGCAGGAAAGCGCGCGCGTGTTCTGGAGCGCGACGTGGCTCAATCTGACGACCGGCGTGGCGGGCGGTCTGATCATCTACTTCGGCGCGTTCCTGTACACCGCGTATTTCACGAAGGTATCGCCCGAGTTGCAGCACGAAGTCTATATGGCGCTGCCGTGGCTCGCGGTTGCGATTCCGATCGCGAACGTGTCGTGGGTGTTCGCGGGCGCGATCAATGGCGCGGAACGCTTCGGCGTCTACAACACGAACCAGACGATCGGCACGTTCCTGTTCCAGTTGCTGCCGCTCGGTGCCGCGTGGTGGCTCGGCGCGACTTTGCAGAACGTACTCGCCGCGGCAGTCGTCGCGCGGATTCTCGCGGCGTTGCTGCTCGGCCGCTACGCGCTGAAAGTGCTTGAAATACGCAGCATTCAGCCGCCGCGGCTCGGCGTCGCAAAGGGGCTGTTCAACTTCGGCGGCTGGATGCTGATCGCGAGCGTGACGACGATGGTCGCCGATTCGCTCGATCGCGTAATGCTCGGTTCACGGCTCGGCGCGCGTTTCGTCACGTACTACACGGTGCCGCAGAACCTCGTCACGCGTCTGAACATCGTGCCGACCGCGCTGGTACGCACGCTGTTTCCACGGCTTTCCGCAGTCGGCCGCGCCGACGCCGACACGATCACGCAGCAATCGCTCGAATTTCTGAACGGCGTGTTCACGCCGGTCGCGCTCGTCGCGATGCTGGTGCTCGAACCGTTCCTGCATCTGTGGGTCGGCAACGAGATCGCGACGGTCGCGGCGCCCGTGGGCCGCATCATGATCGTCGCCGTGTGGCTCGTCGGCCAGGCGAACGTGACGCGTATCCTGATTCAGTCGCAGGTCAATCCAGCCACCGCCGCGCGCATCGGCCTCGTCGAGTTGCCGCTTTTCGCCGGTGCGTTGTGGCTCGGTATCACGCATTTCGGGCTGACGGGCGCGGCGGTCGCGGTCGCTGCCCGCGCGCTGTTCGACTACGCGGTGCTGCTGCGTTTCGCCGCGATCCGCGCGCGCCAGATCGTGCTCGACATGCTCGCCCATCTCGCCTTCCTGCTCGCCAGCCTGTGGCTCGCCAGCTTCCTGCCGAGCCTCGCGCTCGCGATCGCCGCCGGTGTGCTGATGGTCGGCGCGAACGTCGCGTGGTCGATCACGATGACGCCCGCCTTGCGCAATCTTGCGCGTTCACTGCTATTGCGACTGAATCCGAGGAAAAGCGCATGAATCATGACGTCCTTGAAAAAAAACTGTTGAGGCCCGCGACGCGCAGCGCGCTCGACGAACTGACGAGCGTGCCCGGCATCCAGCCGGCACCGCGCCGTACCGCACCGCGCGCGAGCAAAAGCGTGCGCATCGCGATCGTGCACGACTGGCTCGTCACCTACGCGGGCGCGGAGAAAGTGCTCGAGCAGATCATCGCGTGCTTTCCCGATGCGGACCTGTTCAGCCTCGTGGACTTTCTCGACGATCGCAGCTTCCTGCGCGGCAAGCCGGTGACGACGTCGTTCATCCAGAAGTTGCCGCTCGCGCGCAGCAAGTACCGCTCGTATCTGCCGCTGATGCCGCTCGCGATCGAGCAGCTCGACGTGTCGGCGTACGACGTCGTGATCTCGAGCAGTCACGCGGTCGCCAAGGGCATTCTGACCGGTCCCGATCAGGTGCATATCAGCTACGTGCATTCGCCGATCCGCTATGCGTGGGATTTGCAGCATCAGTATCTGCAGCAGTCGAAGCTGACCAACGGCCCGAAGTCGGCGCTGGCGCGGCTGATTCTGCATTACATGCGCAACTGGGATATCCGCACGTCCAACTCGGTCGACGGCTTCGTCGCGAACTCGGCGTTCATCGCGCGACGCATCAAGAAGGTGTATCAGCGCGACGCGCAGGTGATCTTCCCGCCGGTCGATGTCGAGGCGTTCACGCTGTGCACGCAGAAGCAAGACTTTTATCTGACCGCCTCGCGCATGGTGCCGTACAAGAAAATCGATCTGATCGTCGAGGCGTTCGCGCGGATGCCCGAGCGCAAGCTCGTCGTGATCGGCGACGGGCCCGACATGGCGCAGATCCGCGCGAAGGCGGGGCCGAACGTCGAGATCATGGGCTATCAACCGTTCGAGGTGCTGAAGGACCGCATGAGCCGCGCGAAGGCATTCGTGTTCGCGGCCGAAGAGGACTTCGGCATTTCGGTGGTCGAGGCGCAGGCTTGCGGCACGCCGGTGATCGCGTACGGCAAGGGCGGGGCGCTCGAAACGGTGCGCGATCTGTCGGAGCCGAAGCCGACCGGCATGTTCTTCGATGAACAGGATACCGACTCGATCATCGCTGCCGTGAATCGTTTCGACGAGCTTCGGCACCGGTTCCTGCCGGAGAATTGCCGCGGCAACGCCGAGCAGTTTTCGGCCGCGCATTTCCGCGAGCGCTTTTTCTCGCAGGTGCGCGCGGCGGTGCCCGCGTTGCGCACGGCGACGCTGCCGGCCTATACGCCGTATCGGCCGGCCGTGCAGGGCGCCGCGAACGTGCCGCGCATTCTTGCCGTCGATCAGAGCGGCGTGCTCGGCGGCGCCGAACTGTCGCTGCTCGAAATCGTCAAGGCGCTGCGCTCGCGCATCGAGGTCGTGCTGTTCGACGACGGGCCGTTCAACACCGCACTCGCGAAAACCGGCGTCGAGGTCACTGTACTCGATGCCGGCGCGCTCAAAAATGTGCGCAAGCAGGGCGGTTCGATGCCGAAAGGTCAGGCGTTGAAGGGACTCATCTCACTCGTGCGTGCCACCGCGAAACGCGCGCGCAAGGTGGATGTGATCTACGCGAACACCCAGCGTGCGATGGTGATCGGCGCCGTGGCCGGCAAGCTCGCGAGACGGCCGGTGGTCTGGCATTTGCGCGACATCGTCAGCGCCGAGCATTTCGGCGGCAAGCAGCTTGCGATCATCAAGTGGTGCGCGCGGCTTGGCCTTACGCATGTGATCGCTAATTCGGCTGCGTCGGCGCAGGCGTTTGCGAAGCTCACGCGGTTCGACAGCAAGCGCATCGACGTCGTGTTCAACGGGATTGCCGCGGAGCCGTTCGACGCATTGCGCACGGTGCCGCAAGCGGTGCTGCGCGAGCGCCTGAATCTGCCGCGCGACGCGTTTCTCGTCGGCTCGTTCAGCCGGCTTGCGCGTTGGAAGGGGCAGCATGTGCTGCTCGAAGCGATGGTGCTCAATCCGCAGATGCATGCAGTGCTGGTCGGCGCGGCGCTGTTCGGCGAGGACCAGTACGAGAGCGAACTGCGCACCTTCGTCGCCGCGCACAAGCTTGGCGAGCGCGTACATTTTCTCGGCTTCCAGCACGATATTCCGGCCTGCATGTGCGCGGTCGATGCGGTTGTGCATACGTCGATCACCCCAGAGCCGTTCGGCCGCGTGATCGTCGAGGGGATGCTCGCGCAGCGGCCGGTCGTGGCGTCGCGCGCAGGCGGCGTGCTCGAAATCATCGACGACTACGAGAACGGCGTGCTGTGTACGCCGGGCGACGCGCATGCGCTCGCCGATACGCTCGCCGAATTGCGCTCGAACGGCGACTTGCGCGACAAACTGGTCAGGAACGGCTATCGGACCGCGCAGGAGCGCTTCGGCACGCGCAGCTATGTGGATGGGGTTGCGCAGATTCTGACCGGCGTGGCAGCGCGGTGACGAGGTGATTTTTACGCGAGGATAGACGAGGGCTTGGCCAGTCCTTGCTTGGCGTAGCGGAGCGAAAGTCTCGAACGACTTTCGCTCCGTTTTTTTTATTCCTCGCGCGACGACAGGTTGATTACTCGCTCAGAAGGCGCTTGAGTTCGTCAAGGAATGAAGCAGTAGTGTGGCCCCACAGATTGGGATCAATCCCTGCGCCGTAATCTCTTTCGAACGCAGAATCGAGGTCGGACGGATGCTCATTCATGAATGAATTTATTTCATCAACTATTTCCTTTTGATATTCCAGTGGGCTATCATTTCTATAGCATGAGACAATTTCAGGGATTGTGTTTCCCCACAAATCAAAATCCTCATTGAAATACGCACCGAAAAGCTCGTACATTCTAGGGTAGCGATCTGATAGCATTGGCTATCCTTAGCCCACGTGGGCGGTTAATATGTAATACGGCATATTATTATATTCCTGAAACTTCAAAATTACGGTGACTTCGTTCATCTTGGTCAGTTCGTTGGTTTTTCTCGTTACCCCGTATCCTATATCGCCACAAACCTTCTTGATCAATGTAAGGGGAATGCGGTTTTTCGGAGATTGTATCCAGCTCTGTATTTTCAGGGCATTTGAGTTCATTACATCAGATATCGCCAACTCTGCCACCTGAAGATTATAAAACGATGAAACAACCCTTTTTTGGGGTTCCCGTTTAAGGCGTTCCCGTAGCCATGCCTCGTCCTTCTCAACATGCTTCAGAATCGTATGCCCGCCAAGCCTTGGATTAATGGCCTTCGCCTCATGCATTTGCAGATTGATCCTGCCCATCGTGACGCTGGCCACGCGTGCAGCCTTGATCGAGCCAGCGAAGCCAAACGGCACGATCATATCAACTGACAGGCCGATCTTGTTTGCCAGGTCAGGACTGGCCTTCATCGCCTCGGCCAGTTTCGTCGTACCTTGCTGGGTCAGCGTGGCCGTATCCCGGCCCGTCCAGATTTGTCGCAAACCTGCCGACGCCGTATCTGAGCCATGCACGCCGAACACAACGCACCCCGCCTTGCTCGCCATCGTCGGTTCGGGCAGCACACACAGAGCCGCCGCCCCGACCATTTCCAATACCCCGCCGACAACCTGCAAACCGCCCCATAGCCGGTTGGAAAGCATTTCGGTGGGGCTGATCGACTGGCGGGAGAGCACCGCCGCCAGTTGAGGCGCACTGAGTACCACTTGCACGGCATCCGGATCGTGTTGATACGACATTACGATGTCCCCTGGAGTTGTTGGGCTACCACGCTAGCAGGCGACTACAGGGAGATGGAATGGGCGACGGATGATTTTAGGGGGCTTTGCCTGTGTCAATCAAACGGCGCGCGGCGAGTGGCGGTCGAAATCGAGACTTCGGCATGCGCGCGAAGCGCCTCAGCCACAAGTTGCCCGCATCAAGCTGGCACGCAGGATTATCCGCGAGCCGCAGCGCGCCGCTGCAATGGATGCAATAGCGCTGATCACGCAGAACACCGGCACACCGGCCGAACCCCGGCCGGCATCGATTCCTGACGGTAAAGGTGGCTCAACGCCGCCCTTTTTGTTGAACCGCGATTGCGGAAATATGCATTGAAAATGAGATACGCGAAATCATTGTGAATATTTGTCAAAAAGTCTCAATCTCAAATTAAAGTTGTTGACCGTGGCTGCTTCGGATGATTAATTCATCGGTGTGTTCTGGAAAATCAGCAGAGGTCAAATGGAACAACAGACATAGAAGTGGAAATAACGAGTTTTTCGCGCTCGTCAATACCGGTCATTACGATCAAGCGCCGTCGAAATTTCTGCAATACACAGCGGCGCATGGCAAACACCCACTGGGGTTGGTCAGGCGCCGTCGTGCTGAGGGCCGACTGTTTGCTACGGGGAATTATGATGCGACTCACTAAGATAACGGTTGCAGTGATCCTATCATGCGGCACGTCGGCCGCCTTTGCAGACGCGACTTGCGAGGCATCCGCGAAAACGCGCGATGACTATCTGGCGTGTACAAATGCCGACACGAAGGGCATGCTAAGTGACGCTGAAAAACTCTATCGAAATCTCCACGCCAACGCTAAGGGCGAAGCGCTCGCAGAACTCGCGAAAAATCACAAGCTGTGGGAAGAAAAATTGCAATCCGATTGCAAGTTATTTGGGATGGCATTCAACGACTGGAAAGGCGGTTATATGCCTGATACAGACTTCCAGGTGGCGGCCTGCAGGCAGGATGCTGCAAAACAGAGGCTCGAATTTTATGAATGGTTGTCTTGTCCGGACGATATGGAATCGTCGGAGCATCCTGAATGCTTAATGGTTAAAACGATTCTTGGACGCAAGAAATAAATCGAAATTGAGTTGAGTCCGATCTGTAACGAGAGGGAACTGCGCGTGGATGTGCGACAAGCTGTTGAACTGCGTACGCACGCTCGTTGAGGACGTGCCGCTTGCAGAAGGGAAAACGCGTTCATTTCCGGTGAAGGATCATCCGAATTTGATCGTCGTGGCTTGGCGTGCAGGGGATGGGCGATGAGTGATCCGATCAATAAGGATCTGCGATTGCTTTTCCAGTGCTGCCCACGGAAGCACGATTTTCTGGACGCTTAACCCCGACTATCTGAAAGCGACAGGCGCCAAAGCATACCGATGAGAATCACTACGATACTGGTGGCGGCTATGGCCGCCCTATCTGGCAGCGCACATGCGGCTCAGTCTTACGACAGCTACGAAGCCTTGTACGTTGCCCAGGCGGGGGCAGTGTTTGGCGACCCGATCAAACAAAACGGTGACCCGACCGATCAAAACGCCGGCGTGGTCTATTCCTACCCAGGCGAGCCAGGCACTTTTATGAAACTGCAAGCCAAACTGGAACGGAAAACGCTAAACATTGAGCTCTGGAAGGATCGCCTGGCAGTCGACGGCAAATCCTATCGCTTTGCGCACGCTACGACATTCCCCGGAGAGCATGTGTCGGAAATCTTTCCGCAATCAGCCAACGTATTCATTGCAGCGCGAACCGATACGCATCCGCCCTTACTCTGCGTGGAAGGGCACGGCAACGGTTCGGGCGAAGCCGGAAGTCGATACCGGGAGATCTCGCTGCTGGTCAACCCTCTAGCGCGCAAGCCGACGTTTCTTCATCTGCCGAGTTTACTTTCGTCATGTCGGGCCGTCGTGGCGACGAAGGAAGGGAAGCTTGCCTTTCCGAATAACAGTTACGTATTCGACGATGCACAGGCATCCCGCGTTGGCCTGTTAGTGTCGTACTACACGTTTAAGAATCAGCGATTTGTCCCGGTCCCGGCTCTAAAGCAACTCCGGCTCAAATTTACGCATCCAGAGATACCGTTTCAATTTTCCCTTCAGGACGAGCACCAGGTATCGACGTTGCTATTCAACGAAATCAAATGATGGTGAAGCACCCGAACGCGCGGGATTGATCCAATGTCAACGTTCTATCAGCGCCCTTTAGGCTTAACGCTCGCCGACCACTTCATCGCAGGCAACTCAACGAGCCGATAGAACACATAGGCGGCCGGCACCGCGACCAGCATATAGCCGAACGACGGCCAAATCGACATCTGCAGCGACGAACGAAACAGCCACGCCGACAGCAGCACGAAGATCGGCAGATGGATCAGATACAGCGAGAAGCTGAAGTCGCCGACGCGCGACAGCAAGCGCGCTACTGCATCCGACCCGGCACGAAGCAGCGCGCGCACGCCGCCCGTTTCACGCCGGGGGGCATGACGTCCATCGAGCGCCTTGTACAGATAGCACGCGAAGCCGAGCGCCCATATCTGGAACGCGCCGTACTGGCCGAAGTGAAACGCGACGCAGCCTGCCGCGATCAATACCGCCGCGAGCACGTACAGCGATGCCGGCGCACGCGCCGCTCGCACGCTGCGCGCTTTGGCGTCGGCGATCCACGCACCGAGCGTCCAGGAGAACCAGTAGGACGTGAAAAACTGCAGATCGTGGCGTTCCAACCCGTACGCGGACGCAACGTTGATCGCGCCGACGAGCGCGAGCACGGCGTTCATGCCGATGCGTCTGCGTAGCGCGAACAGCAGCGGATAAATCGCATAGAACTGCACTTCGAGCGACAGCGTCCACAGCGCGCCGTTCGAGCCATACGTTTTACCCGCCACACCCTGCAGCGAAAACAGGTTGACCAGAAACGGATGCCAGCCGATGTCGCGAATCTTGTGACTGACGGGCGGCAATTGCAGGCTCAACGTATCGAGCGCGAAGGTCAGTACGAGCGCCGCGAGCAGCACCGGGTAGATGCGCGCGAAGCGTCGCAGCCAGAAGTTGCCTGCATCGAGCCGGTAAGCGGGATTGCCCGCGAGCCGCAGCGCGCCGCCGCGATGGATGCAGTAGCCACTGATGACGAAGAACATCGGCACACCGGCCGAGCCCCATGCGATCGGAAACGTCAGATACGCGGCGAGACTACTGGGACTCAACGAATGTCCGACGCTCTGATGAAACGCCTGCATGCCGACCCACACGATCTGGCGGCAATGAAAGTAGGCGACCAGCAGCGCGGCGAAGCCTCGCATCGCGTCGATCGCGTGCTCCTTGCCGGCGCTATCGACACGCGCGTCGCTGCGCGCATGCGCCGTGGCCGGGTTTCTCTCCGGGCGCGGCAGCGGGGAGAGGGGCAGGGATGAGCCGGCGGCATCCAGTGCTGGGTCGCTCATACGCGGTCCTTATCTGAAGCGGAAAAAAGAAAAAATTGCGCGGAACAAGCCTTCGAGCGGGCGTCTTGCGCACCCGCGACGCATCCATCCTAGAGCACCGCAATCCTGAAAAATGATTAAAAAATTCCATTTCGCATTGAATCCGATATCGATTTTGTGACGAATTGTAATTGCGCGTCGACGTATGGCGTATCGAATTATTTATCGCTTTTGTCGTGCTAATTTAAAGCAAGGATTTTCTGACCCCGAGGTGAAGTCATGAACCTGCATTTACTGGCCGGCGTGGCCGTCCTGCTGATCCTGGTGGCCGCCTCCGCCTACCGCGATGCCTTGCGCAACGAGCCGATCCGTCGTTACCGGATGAACCCAGGCAAGCTGCCACCGGTCGACGAACAGGAATGACGTGCTGCCGAAGCCGGTCATCGGGTCGCCAGGCGACCCGTGGCAGGGGTCGTCCGAAAGGTAAGACTTTCGGATTTGCTCGATCACCAACTGGCAATGGATACGTAATAATTTCCTCAATTTGTCACAATATCCAATTGCGATTAATGCGTGAATTATCCGAATTAAATCGGAGAAAAACGCTTGCGTGAACCTCGCGGTTTTTCTGCTAGTCTTGCGCCGGCATTGATTGGCCGCCAGGTCCGCGAACACACCAATTTCTAACCGATGTGGGAATGCCTACCATGCTGAAAGTCACCAAAGCCGTGTTTCCCGTAGCGGGCCTCGGGACACGATTCCTGCCGGCTACCAAAGCAAGTCCGAAGGAAATGCTGCCGATCGTCGACAAGCCGCTGATCCAGTACGCGGTCGAAGAAGCGATCGATGCCGGCATCACCGAGATGATCTTCGTGACGGGCCGCAGCAAGCGCGCGATCGAAGATCACTTCGATAAATCCTATGAGATCGAGTCCGAACTCGAAGCGCGCAACAAGCAGAAGCTGCTCGACCTCGTGCGCAGCATCAAGCCGGCCAACGTCGACTGCTTTTACGTGCGCCAGGCCGAAGCGCTCGGTCTCGGCCATGCGGTGCTGTGCGCCGAAAAACTGGTGGGCGACAGCCCGTTCGCGGTGATTCTCGCCGATGACCTGCTGCATAGCGCGAAGCCCGTGATGAGTCAGCTCGTCGATACTTTCAACCACTATCACAGCTCGGTGATCGGCGTCGAAACGATCGCGCGCGAGGACAGCCGCTCGTACGGCGTCGTCGACGGCCGCGAGTGGGAAGACAACGTGATCAAGCTGTCGGGCATCGTCGAGAAGCCAGCGCCGGATGAGGCGCCGTCGAATCTCGGCGTGGTGGGCCGCTACGTGCTGATGCCGACGATCTTCAAACATATCCGCGCGCTGAAGCCGGGCGCGGGCGGCGAGCTGCAACTGACCGACGCGGTGCAGTCGTTGCTGACCGAGGAGCAGGTGCTAGCGTATCGCTACTTCGGCACGCGCTTCGATTGCGGCAGCAAGCTCGGCTATCTGAAGGCGACCGTCGAATTCGCACTGCGCCATCCCGAGGTGAAGGCTGAATTCGAGGCGTATCTGCAAGCCTTTATGAAGAACGAAGCGTCAGGTGGCGAGGCGGCGCAATTGACGGCAGAAGCCGCGTGAAGTGACACGACCTGGAAGGAAAAACGGGCGCCGCATTGCACGGCGCCCGTCGTCGTTTCGGCCGGACGGCCTCAACCCTGCTTCTTCACCTCGAGCCGGAACTTGTGCAGCAACGGCTCGGTATATCCGCTCGGCTGCTGGCGCCCCTCGAAGACGAGCGCCTGCGCGGCCTTGAACGCGATCGTGTCGAAGCCGGGCGCCATCGGCTGGTAGAGCGGATCACCGGCGTTTTGCGCGTCCACCACCTTGGCCATGCGCTTGAACGTCTCCTCGACGAGCTCGCGCTTGATCACACCGTGATACAGCCAGTTGGCGATGTGCTGGCTCGAAATACGCAGCGTCGCGCGGTCTTCCATCAGGCCGACGTTGTGAATGTCCGGCACTTTCGAGCAGCCGACGCCCTGGTCGATCCAGCGCACCACATAGCCGAGAATGCCCTGCGCGTTGTTGTCGACCTCGGCGCGGATTTCGTCGTCGCTCCATTGCGCCTTTTCGACGACCGGAATCGTCAGCAGGCCGTCGAGCAGTTCGTCGCGCACCGTCGCATAGTCGGTGCGTTCGAGTTCCTGCTGGACCGCCTGCACGTCGACCTGGTGATAGTGCAGCGCGTGCAGCGTCGCCGCGCTCGGCGAGGGCACCCACGCGGTGTTCGCGCCGGCCTTCGGATGGCCGATCTTCTGCTCTAGCATCGCGTGCATCAGGTCGGGCATCGCCCACATGCCCTTGCCGATCTGCGAGCGGCCGCGCAGGCCCGCGCTCAAACCGACCAGCACGTTGCTGCGCTCGTACGACGTGATCCACTTGCTCGACTTCATTTCGCCCTTGCGCATCATCGGGCCCGCTTCCATCGCCGAGTGCATCTCGTCGCCGGTGCGATCGAGGAAGCCCGTGTTGATGAACGCGACGCGCGCCGACGCTTCGGCGATACAGGCGAGCAGATTCACGCTGGTGCGGCGCTCCTCGTCCATGATGCCCATCTTGATCGTGTTGCGCGGCAGCTTCAGCAGGTCTTCGACGCGCGCGAACAGTTCGCTCGCGAACGCGACTTCGGCCGGTCCGTGCATCTTCGGCTTCACGATATAGATCGAGCCGGTGCGCGAGTTCAGCTTGTTCTGGCGGTCGCGCAGCGCGCACAGCGTGGTGATCACCGCGTCGAGAATGCCTTCCGGAATCTCGTGGCCATCTTTTGTCAACACGGCCGGGTTCGTCATCAGATGGCCGACGTTGCGGATGAACAGCAGCGAGCGGCCATGCAGCTTGACCTGCGACTTGCCGTCTGCGCCGATGTATTCGCGATCGGCATTGAGCCGGCGCGTGAAGGTCTTGCCGTTCTTCGTGACCTGTTCGGTCAGGTCGCCGTTCATCAGGCCGAGCCAGTTGCGATAGAGCTGCACCTTGTCGTCGGCGTCGACGGCTGCGACCGAGTCTTCGCAATCGATGATCGTGGTGACGGCCGCTTCGACGACGATGTCCTTCACATGGGCGGCATCGGTCTTGCCGATCGAATCGTTCGCATCGATCTGGATCTCGACGTGCAGGCCGTTGTGCTTGAGCAGCACCGCCGACGGCGTGCTCGCGTCGCCCTGATAACCGACCAACTGCGCGGGTGTCTTCAGCGCCGTGGTGCCGCTCTTCAGCGCGACGACCAGTTGGCCGTTCTCGACGCTATAGCGCGTTGCGTCCGCGTGCGAGCCGTTCGCGAGCGGCGCGGCCTGATCGAGGAACTTGCGCGCGTACGCGATCACGGCTGCGCCGCGCACCGGGTTGAAGCCCTTCTGCTTTTCCGCGCCGTCCGTTTCGGGGATCGCGTCGGTGCCGTACAGCGCGTCGTACAGGCTGCCCCAGCGCGCGTTTGCGGCGTTCAGCGCGTAGCGCTGGTTCGACAGCGGCACGACGAGCTGCGGGCCGGCCTGTCCGGAGATTTCGCTGTCCACGTGGTCGGTCGTGGCCTGGACGCTGGTGGGCACGGGCACGATGTAGCCGATGCCTTCGAGAAACGCACGATACGCGCGCAGATCCCGCACCGGGCCGGGATTGGCCCGATGCCAGTTGTCGAGTTCGCTTTGCAGGCGGTCGCGCTCGGCGAGCAACGCCCGATTTTTGGGCGCCAGCTCGTGCACGAGGGCGTCGAATCCCGACCAGAAAGCGGCGCTGTCGATACCGGTGCCGGGCAGGGCTTCGGATTCGACGAACTGGTCGAGGTTGGCGGCGACCTGCAGTCCGCCGCGCGGGTTCATCTGAGTCATCGACTGCTCCATCTGTTATGGGACCGACGAGGGGGCATCGGTCCGCGTTGTGTCTCGGGATTGCTTTGGCGCTCGGCGCTTTACACGCCGAGCGCCTGAATGCCGGCTTTCGCGATCTGCGCATCCTGCTCCGACTTGACGCCCGACACGCCGACCGCGCCGACCACGTGGCCGTCGACGATCACCGGCACCCCGCCTTCGAGCGTGCCCTGCAGCGGTGCGCTGAGGAACGCGGTGCGGCCGTTGTTGATCATGTCTTCATAGACCTTGGTTTCGCGCCGGCCGAGCGCCGCGGTGCGCGCTTTTTCGGTCGCGATATACGAGGTGGAGGGCGCCGCGCCGTCGAGACGCAGCACCGCGAGCGGATGGCCGCCGTCGTCCGCGACGACGATCGCGACAGGCCATTTGTTCTTCTCGGCTTCCGCGCGGGCGGCATCGACAATGCGGGTCGTCTCGGCGACGGTCAACATGGGTTTGGTCAACATAATGAATTTCCTGTCTCGATGATGGGAAGGTGGCGTCTACAGCTTCTTTCGGTAACCGGCGATGCGGCGCTTCAGGAGATCCTCGGGGCTCCGTTGCAAGGTTCTTGCGGCTCTCCGGCGCGCGGCTGATCCGACGATTTTACTTCCGCGCGAGGCAGCGCGAAACGGCGGCCTCGCGAGGCGGCTCTGCCCGTGCGCTCGACAGTGCCGCCGCAACGCCACGCGCCGGGCGGTCCACAAGCGCGGCCTGGTTCAGAAATAACGAGGTAGACCAGCCGATGAGCTGGTTTTCGAAGCCTTCAATGCGGCCAGACAATGGTCGCGCCGCAAGCCGTAGCGGGGGCGACGGCTTCGGTTTATCGTCGGATGACAGCGGCAAGCGAACTAGGCCCGGTTCACGCTTTCACGAGTGATCCAGACCCGCGCATGGGCGACGCGAACACCGGTTAGCCGCCCACGAACCAGTCGAAACCAGTGGAAGGCAGCCGAAACTGGCTGATACGCCCGAAGAAACGTTCGATCTGCGTTCGACCTCTATCAGGTCGGTTTCCCGCACTCGCCGACAATGAGGCCAACCGGGGCAGCAGCATTGACTATGATCGCGCTGTCAGTCCGGACCACACGATGACGGCTCGGCGGTGCGACCCAGTCAGCGATCGGGGGGCCTTGATGAATGGCGATCGCGGAGAAATCCTTGCACCCGGTTTTCGGGGCGACGTCCGAGGTCGGGTGCGCGATGGCAAGCTGGGCGAAGCCCAAACATATTCCAGCGCATAGTGCAGGCAGCGTACGCATGGTGTGTCCTCCTTGTGCGAGAGAACCAGTAGAGTGCCAGTCAACCGTCTGTCAGCTTCGATCAGTGGAGCTCTGCAGCGATCAACCTTGCTCCGCGTCGGCAGTGGCGGATCGATCGTTGGCTCGTTGAAGGCACGACAGGCCTGGTACGCTTTCAATCTATGCAGTGGCGATTAAAGCAGGCTTAAAGGCTTTCCCCGTGCCGGCACGATAATGATCGCCCGTTCTCTCCACCGTGCGGGGACGCCTTGTGGCGGGTGCCTGCTATCCATACGCTGAAGGCCCGGCAAACGAAGAATCTCGCGGATGTGAGCGCCGATGGCCGACCCGCATTGCAGGGCCGCGGCGTCAATATCAATCGGACGATCCAGCAGTCCCGCCAACCAGTGGTGTCTGTTGAACCTGAAACTGCCCCAGCGCCCAACCGAATGACTCGATTTCCCGCTTATGCAGCATCGCGAGCTTCGACAGGCACCGCTCGCCTTTTTCCGTCAGGTGGACCTGCACGAGTCGCCGGTCGGAAGCGTCAGGGTGACGCTCGACGAGCCCGGCGGCTTCGCAGCGGGACACGAGCGCCGCGGTGCCGTTGGGCGCTGCCTGCAACCGTTCAGCCAGTTCGCCGATACTGGCCCAGGAGCGGTCGGGAAATCCCCTGACGTGAAGGAGCATCTGATATTGCAGAGGCGTGACTCCTTCCGCGTGAGTAACTTCTTCCGAATACCGCAGGAACCTGCGTAACTGGTAACGGAATGCCGACATGGCTTCGAGATCCTGCTTGTTGGGCATGCCGACCCGGATGTGCGGTGATGTTTGCTTCACTTTGCTACCTGGTATTGCGTGACCGTAGCAGCAACTTCCCGCGTCCTCGACCGTATGCCGCGGCTATGCCTCCTCGCCTTTTTCATCCTGTCCGATAACGACGCTCGTCGACGACGCAAACATGTAACGCGGCACATCCAGATTCTGGGGCGCGGGTTTGTCTTTGAACACTCGACCGGCCAGGTCGTAAGTCGAGCCGTGACAAGGGCACAGAAAGCCCCCGGGCCAATCGTCGGGCAGACTGGGTTGCGGCCCGGGCTGGAAGCGGGGCAGCGGGGTGCAGCCGAGATGGGTGCACACGCCGATCACAACGAGTATGTTGCGATGATCCGGGCGCGACCGGTATTCGTTGTTGCAGTAGGCCGGCAGCGGTATCGAGAACGGATGCACGGTATGCGGGTCGGCGACCATCGGGTTGGCCTTGAGCACGGCCGCCAGCATCTCGTTGGTTCTGTTGACGATGAAAATCGGCTTGCCGCGCCACGCCACGGTCATCATGCTGCCAGGCTCGAGTCTGCTAATGTCGGCGCTGACTGGCGCCCCGGCTGCCCTCGCACTCGCTGGCGGCGCAAACGAGTCGACAAAAGGAACGACGACCGCCACGCCTCCTATGGCGCCGACGGCCGATGTGGCGATGAGCCATCTGCGGCGGGTTTCGTCGAGAGGCTCGCTGGAACCGTTTTTCATGGCAAGCTCCGAGTCGGTTCGGTTGCCCATCGCGACTTTTCATGAGTACCGGTTACCGAATGCACCGCCGCGGTCGTCACGCGCCGGAAAGCCGGCGAATCGGATCGCGTGCGGCCAGAAAGGCGAAACACCGGTCTACATCGACCACAGGAACACTTCATGCACATGCGACGACGGAGCGATATTCACGTCCCTGCGCTCCGTCTTGCCGTTATATGTGGCGCTTACGCTATACCGGCCGTGAGGCAGCGACGCCAACAGGAAAGGACCCTTTGCGGTGGTCTGCAATATCGTATTGCCGTGCATGTCGGATAGCGTCACCGGGATATTCGCAAGGTACTCGTTGCCGCTAGCCGCCTTGCCCGCAAACTCGAGCGTGAGTGGATACCTTGGCATGACCTCCTTGATAGCGGTGGATTGGCCAAGGCCGATCCCGCCGCTCAGGAACGTAACCTCACCCTCGTGCTGTACCGCGGGTAAAGGCTGAGTTGCCGCGAACGCGTATTGGACGCTTGCACTCAGTGCGAGTGCCGTCAAGCCAACTTTGACGATTGCGTGCTGGTTCATTTCGAGCTCCTCGTAAAGTGTGGCGATGAGGTACGCGCCGCCACTGCGCTGCCAGGGTCTATTTACATATATAAACAGACCCTAGCCCATGTCGATGGTGACGAACATGCGCTGTCCGTCGCGTTGGACCAATAGCGCGACCGCGTTATCGCTGTTCGCCGCTTTCCGCCGGAACTGGGCGGGACTTGCTACATGAGTGCTGTCGACCATCAGGATGATGTCTCCCGGTTCGATGCCGGCGAGCGCGCCGGCCCCCGTGCTTTTTTCGACCAGGACACCACCTTCGACACCTGCGTCGTGTCGCTCCTGTGCGGTCAAACCACGCACGGTCAACCCATCGGGAGCTGCGACCTGCGCAATGGCCGGGGTCTCGGCAGGAGTGGCATTCAGACTGCCAAGCGCGACTGTCGTATCGTGCGTGGCGTTATCGCGCCAGTACACGAGATGGACGGATGTGCCCGGTTTGAGATCGGCTACTGTGACGGGCAACTGAGTCGAATCTGGAATATCAACGCCATTGACCTTCATGATGACGTCGCCTGGTCTGAGACCGGACCTGGCAGCCGGTCCTCGCGGGTCGACCGAGCTGACGAGCGCCCCTTGCGGCCTGTTCAGACCGAAAGATTGCGCAAGCGGCCAACTGACATCCTGAATCGTGATGCCGAGGCGTCCGTGTTCCGCCTCGTGGTGCAGTTGCAACTGTCGGGCAACTTTCATCGCTTCATCGATCGGCAGCACGAACGCGGCTCCTTCAACGTCGCCGATCTCTTTCGTGACAGGCATTTCGATCCCAATGACGTTGCCGTTCAGACTGAACACCGGGCTGCCTGCGTCGCCCGCATTTTCGGTCACGTCAGTCTGGATAAGCGGTACATACGACTCGCCTGGCAAAGGCCGCGACATGTTGCTGATGATGCCTGCCGTCACCGTGTCGTTCAGTCCATAAGGGGAGCCGATCGAGACGACCCACTGACCGGCCTTGTTCGCGGACGGTGAGCCAATTTTGACTGTCGGCAGTTTGGTGGCGGGAATCTTGAGCAGCGCGATACCGCTCGCTGGGTCGTCGCCGACCACCTTGGCCTTGAACTTGCGACCGTCCTTTAGCGTCACGCTGATTCGGGTTTCTTTGGTTATCAGGCTGGAGTCGGTGAGAATGTAACCATCGGCGGCGATGATGAATCCAGAGCCGCTGCGTTGCGATGCCAGGCCTGTCGCGCCAGGAGGGGCGTAGGCGAACTGCTGGAACTGCCGGGTAAAAGGATCGTCTTCGCTGCCGGCCGGCGGCCAGAGGGGAGTGAAGGTGGCGACGGGTTGAGCCGCTGTCACGCTGATATTGACGACTGCTTTGCCTTCTTCGCTGACGAGGCGCGAGAAGTCCGTCACTATCGCGGGCGCCGTGTCGTGGCCTGGAAGCCTGGCAGCCGGCACATTCGCGCCGGAGCTTACGTTGTTCGGAGGGGATTGCGCCATGCAGCCCGCGGACACCGTCACGGTCAGACATTCCACGATCAGGAAGTACTTGAGGTTGTCGCGTCGCATCACATGCCCCCCGACACGAGCTGTTGAGTCGGTTGAGTCGGAGTAACGCGTCTGTCCGATGCGTTCTCCATGCTGCTGTGATTCGACTCTAGGTCGCCACTTTTAAAACAAGCTTAAAAAAGCCCGATGAGAGGGTCCGGCTCGCACGTCCCCGTCAACGCTAATTTCGGTACTATACGGATCTACTTTCAGTCCCCGATTTTCGCCGGAACTGCGCTCCCTACGCGCGTGCAACCATGCCTACCATCAACGAACTGTTCGTCTATCCGATCAAATCCTGCGCGGGCATCGCGCTCACCGAGGCGCGGCTGTTGGCGACGGGCCTCGAATACGACCGCAACTGGATGATCGTCGATCCCGAAGGCGCGATGTTCACGCAGCGCGCGTATCCGCGCATGGCGCTGATCAAGGTCGAACTCGACGCAGAGGATCTGATCGTCAGCGCGCCGGGCATGCGTGAGCTGCGCACGCCGCTCGATGCCGCGCGGCTCGCCGCGGCACCCAGGGTCGCTACCGCGGTGTGGCGCGACGCGGCCTACGGGCTCGACACCGGCGCAGAAACGGCGGCCTGGTTCACGGAGTTCCTCGGTCTGCCCGCGCGCTTGCTGCGCTTCGATCCCGAGCGGGAACGCGTCGTCGATCCGGACTATACGGACAGCACGGGGGGCGCCACGACCTTTTTTGCCGACGGCTTTCCGCTGCTGGTGATCGGCCAGGCCTCGCTCGACGATCTGAACGCGCGCCTGAACGGCAAAGGCGCACCGTCGATCAGAATCGATCGCTTCAGGCCCAATATCGTGCTCAGCGGCCTCGATGCCTATGAAGAGGACTATGTCGAGACACTCGCCGTCGGCGCGAATGCGGACTCGAGCGCGCGCGTCGAGTTACGGCTCGTCAAGCTGTGCACGCGCTGTCCGATGCCGACCATCGATCAGGCGCGCGGCGCGCCCGATCCCGACTGGCCGAACGAGCCGACCGACACGATGCTCGGTTACCGAGTCAGCGAACGCTTCGACGGCGCGGTCACATTCGGCAACAACGCGCTGGTCGCGAGCGGGGCGGGGGCCTGGCTGCGCGTCGGGCAGCAGGTCGACGCGGAGCTCGGGTTCGGCGACTGATGGGATGAAAGGCGGGCGAGGCCCGCTTCGAGCGCCGATCAGGCTGCCCGCGCCATGGCCGACGCGGGTAGTGTTTGCCCATCTCGATTGCCGCGAGCTTCGCGTTCCCAGCAAGGCGCTTCGGCGCTCTCGCCAACCGCATTGCCCACCAGAATCACCGCCGGACTGCCGAAGCCGGCGCCGAGCGCATCGGCGGCGAGCCGATCGAGCCGCGTCAACAGGCGCCGCTCGTCGCTGCCGCCGGCCCACTGCACGACCGCGGCCGGCGTTTCGGCCGGCAGGTGCGCGAGCAACGCAGCGGCGGCCGTTGCCACACCTTGCGATTCACGCGGAAAACATGACGGCGATCGCACGCCCGTGCGCCTTCGTTTCGCACGTCGACAGTGCTGCGTCGCACCATCCCTGTGCCTGGCCGCCTCAAAACGCGTCGCGCGCGGGCTCCGGTCCGAAGCCGCGCGACTTGCCGCAAATCCCCGCCACACTGCGCTTTCGGGCGCATTTATCGAAATTGGCACAGCCCTTGCGATAAGCGTTGCCATCGGACCAACGTGGGTTCGTCGCGCTTGCAGCACAACTGCACGCGCCCCGCAGCACCCAACAGGACAACGGCGTCCCCCGAATTCGGCCCCTCGGCTGGATTCGCGGGACGCCGTTTTTATTTCCGCAATCGCTTTCGCCAGACACCAGAGGACAGCGCGCTCATGAAAATCATCGTTATCGGTCACGGGATGGTCGGCCACAAACTGGTCGAATGCCTGGCGCAACGGGCCGCGCACGATCTCGACATCACGGTGCTGGGCGAAGAATCGCGACCGGCCTACGATCGCGTGCATCTGTCCGAGTTCTTCTCGGGCAAGACCGCCGATGACCTGTCGCTCGTCGAGCCGGGCTTCTTCGAGCGCCACGGCGTGCAACTGAAGCTGAACACGCGGGCGGTCGCGGTCGATCGCGACGCGCGCACGGTGACGGTCGCGACCGGCGAAACGCTGCCCTACGACCGCCTCGTGTTCGCGACCGGCTCCTATCCGTTCGTGCCGCCGGTGCCGGGCCGCGAGCGCGGCGACTGCTTCGTCTATCGAACGATCGACGATCTCGAAGCGATGCGCGAATGCGGCGCCCGCTCGAAAACGGGCACGGTCGTGGGCGGGGGCCTGCTCGGTCTCGAATGCGCGAAGGCGCTGCGCGACATGGGTCTGCAAACGCACGTGGTCGAATTCGCGCCGCGCCTGATGGCAGTGCAGGTCGACGACGGCGGCGGCCGGGTATTGCGCGGCCGGATCGAAGAGCTTGGCGTCACGGTGCACACGCAGAAGAACACGACGGCGATCGTCGACGGCGAAGCGGGCACGCACCGCATGCAGTTCGCCGACGACAGCCATCTCGACACCGACATGATCGTGTTCTCCGCCGGCATTCGTCCGCGCGACGATCTCGCGCGCGCATGCGGCCTCGAACTCGGCGCGCGCGGCGGCATCGCCATCGACGACGCGTGCCGCACCAGCGATCCGCACATCTATGCGATCGGCGAATGCGCGCTGTGGCACGGCCAGCTGTTCGGGCTCGTCGCGCCCGGCTACGAGATGGCGCGCGTGGTCGCGAAGCAGTTGCTCGGCGACCCGGCCGAATTCGCGGGCGCCGACATGAGCACGAAGCTCAAGCTGATGGGCGTCGACGTCGCCAGCATCGGCGACGCGCACGGCAATACGCCGGGCAGCCGCACCTACCAGTTCAGCGACGAACGCAAGCAGATCTACAAGAAGCTCGTCGTGTCCGATTGCGGCAAGCATCTGCTCGGCGGCGTGATGGTCGGCGACGCGAGCGAATATGGCACGCTGCTGCAGATGATGCTGAACCGCATCGAGCTGCCAGCGTCCCCCGAATTTCTGATCCTGCCGCAAGCGGACGGCAGCGCGAAGCCGGCGCTCGGCGTCGAGGCGTTGCCCGCGGCCGCGCAGATCTGCTCGTGCAACAACGTGTCGAAGGGCGAGCTGTGCGCAGCCGTGTGCGCGGGCGCGACCGACATCGGCGCGTTGAAGAGCGCGACCGGCGCGGGCACCTCGTGCGGCGGCTGCGTGCCGCTCGTCACGCAGGTGATGAAGGCCGAGATGAAGAAGCAGGGCCTCGCGGTGAACAACCACGTCTGCGAGCACTTCCCGTATTCGCGCCAGGAGCTGTATCACCTCGTGCGCGTCGAGGGAGTGCGCAGTTTCGGCGCGCTGCTCGCCAAGCATGGCCGCGGGCTCGGTTGCGACATCTGCAAGCCGGCGGTCGCGAGCATTCTCGCGTCGTGCTGGAACGAATTCGTGCTGAAGAAGGAGCACGCGTCGCTGCAGGACACCAACGACTACTACCTCGCGAACATCCAGCGCGACGGCACCTATTCGGTCGTGCCGCGCATGCCGGGCGGCGAAGTGACGCCCGACGGCCTGATCGCGGTCGCGCAGGTCGCGAAGAAATATGGCCTCTACACGAAGATCACCGGTGGCCAGCGTGTCGATCTGTTCGGCGCGCGCGTCGAGCAATTGCCGTCGATCTGGGAAGAGCTGATCGCGGCCGGCTTCGAATCGGGTCACGCGTACGGCAAATCGCTGCGTACGGTGAAGTCGTGCGTCGGCTCGACGTGGTGCCGCTATGGCGTCGGCGATTCGGTCGGTCTCGCGGTCGAACTCGAGAATCGCTACAAGGGCCTGCGCACGCCGCACAAGATCAAGTTCGGCGTGTCGGGCTGCACCCGCGAATGCGCGGAAGCGCAGGGCAAGGACGTCGGCGTGATCGCGACCGAGAAGGGCTGGAATCTGTACGTGTGCGGCAACGGCGGCATGAAGCCGCGTCACGCGGAACTGCTCGCCGCGGACCTCGATAAGGCGACGCTCGTGCGCTATATCGACCGCTTCCTGATGTTCTACGTGCGCACCGCCGACCGACTGCAACGCACCAGCGTGTGGCGCGACAACCTCGAAGGCGGGCTCGACTATCTGATCGACGTGATCGTCGACGATCGCCTTGGCGTCGCCACCGAGCTCGAAGTGGAGATGCAGCATGTGGTCGACACGTACGAGTGCGAATGGAAAAAGGCCGTCACCGATCCCGAAACGCGCAAGCGCTTCCGCCATTTCGTCAACAGCGGCGAGTCCGATAGCAACGTCGCGTTCGTCGAGGAGCGCGGACAGATCCGGCCGGCAACGCCCGCTGAGCGGCAGGTGCAACGCATCGAGATTCCCGTTGTCGTCGAGACGGTTTGACCTCATCCGATTCCCGCTTAACTCAAAAGGAGCCCAGTCATGAAGAACGAACGCTTGCCCCGCGCCTGGACCGTGATCTGCGCACTCGACGACATCGTGCCGAACACCGGCGTTTGCGCGCTCGTCAATGGCGAACAGGTGGCCGTGTTTCACGTCGATGGCGGCCAGGTCGAGTCGCCGGCCGAGCCCACGGTCTACGCGATCGAAAACTTCGATCCGGGTTCGCACGCGGCGGTGCTGTCGCGCGGACTCGTCGGCAGCCTCGGCGAGCGCATCGTGGTCGCGTCGCCGATCTACAAGCATCACTTCGATCTGCGCACGGGCGAATGCCTCGAAACGCCGTCGTATTCGGTCAGCGCATTTGCCACGCGCGTCGAAAACGGCCAGGTGTGGGTCGCCGTTTGAGGTAGCGGCCTTTGTCCATCGTTCTGATGTTTCAACCCGATCATTCGCGCATGTCTGCTACCAGCGTAAAGAGCGTGTGTCCGTATTGCGGCGTCGGCTGCGGCATGGTGCTGCACGTCGAGGACGGCCAGGTCGTGAAGATCGCTGGCGACAAGGAGCATCCGGCCAACCTGGGCCGGCTCTGCACCAAAGGGCAGTCGGCCCACGTCGCGCTGCGCAAGTCGGGTCGTCTCGAAGGCGCGTTCGTGCGTCGTGCGCGCGACGAAGACCCGGTGCCGCTGCCGATGACGCAGGCGCTGAGCGATACCGCCGCGCGTCTGCGGCGCGTGCTCGACGAGCATGGTCCCGATGCGCTGTCGTTTTACGTGTCGGGGCAGATGTCGCTCGAAGCGCAGTATCTGGTCAACAAGCTCGCGAAGGGCTTTATCGGCACGAACAATATCGAAGCGAATTCGCGCCTGTGCATGGCGAGCGCGGCGAGCGGCTACAAGCTGTCGCTCGGTGCGGACGGCCCGCCCGGCTCGTACGAAGACTTCGATCACGCGGATCTGTTTTTCGTCAGCGGCGCGAATATGGCCGACTGCCACCCGATCCTGTTCCTGCGCATGATGGATCGCGTGAAGGCGGGCGCGAAGCTGATCGTCGTCGATCCGCGCCGCAACACGACCGCCGTGAAAGCCGATCTGTTCCTGCAGATCAAACCCGGCACCGACCTCGCGCTGCTGAACGGTCTGCTGCATCTGCTGCACGAAAACGGCGCAACGGATGCGGCTTTTATCGCCGAACACACCGAAGGCTGGGACGCGATGCCCGCGTTTCTGGCCGGGTACACGCCGGAGAACGTCGCCCGCATTACGGGCCTCGCTGCCGACGAGATCCGTCGCGCCGCGCAGATGATCGGGTCGGCCAAAGACTGGATGAGTTGCTGGACGATGGGCCTGAACCAGAGCACGCACGGCACGTGGCACACCAACGCGCTGTGCAATCTGCATCTGGCGACGGGCCGCATCTGCCGGCGCGGCAGTGGACCGTTCTCGCTGACGGGCCAACCGAACGCGATGGGCGGCCGCGAAATGGGCTATCTGGGCCATGGTCTGCCGGGGCAGCGTTCGGCGCTGGTCGCCGCAGATCGCGCGTTCGTCGAAGCACTGTGGGGCATCGCACCGGGCACGCTCAAAGCGGACGCGGGCCACGGCACGATCGACATGTTCGCGCGCATGGCCGCGGGCGACATCAAGGCGTGCTGGATCATCTGCACGAATCCGGTCGCGACCGTCCCGAACCGGCAGACCGCGATCGCCGGTTTGCGCGCGACCGAACTCGTGATCGCGCAGGACGCGTTCCTCGATACCGAAACGAACCGCTACGCCGACGTGTTGCTGCCCGGCGCGTTGTGGGCCGAAGCCGAAGGCGTGATGGTCAACTCGGAGCGCAATCTGACGCTGATGCAGCAAGCCATCGAACCGCCCGGCGCGGCGCTGCCCGACTGGCAGATCATCGCGCGCATCGCGTGTGAAATGGGCTTTGCCGATGCGTTCAGCTATGCGAGCGCCGACGAAGTGTTCGCCGAACTCACGCGCGCGGCGAACCCCGCGACCGGCTACGACCTGCGCGGCGCGAGCCATCGCCGCTTGAAGGACTCGCCACTGCAGTGGCCGATCGCGTCGGCCGATTCGTCCGAGCGCAATCCGCTTCGCTATCTGAATGACGGCGTGAGCCAGACACTCAGGGAGTCGGAAGATGGCGGCCACCCGCGCATTGCTTTTCCGACCGCGAGCGGCAGGGCGAAGTTTTTCGCGCGTGCGTATCAGCCCGCGGCCGAGTTGCCCGATCGCGAATTTCCGGTCGTGTTGAACACGGGCCGTCTGCAGCATCAGTGGCACACGATGACCAAGACCGGCAAGGTCGCGATGCTGAACAAGCTGAACCCCGGACCCTTCGTCGAAATTCATCCGGACGACGCGGCCGAACTCGGGATTCGCGCGAAGGACGCGGTCGAGATCCGTTCGCGGCGCGGCCGCGCGGTCCTGCCCGCCGTCGTCACCGACCGTGTGAGCGCGGGTCAGTGCTTCGCCCCGATGCACTGGAACGACGTCTTCGGCGACGAACTGTGCATCAATGCGGTGACCAACGACGCGGTCGATCCGGTTTCTCTGCAGCCCGAACTGAAAGTCTGCACGGTCGCGCTGAGTCCGGTGACGGCGGATCGCGACGCGAGCGCTTGCAATGACGACGATGCGCTCTCTACGCCCGCCGACGCAGCGGTTTTAGCGCCCAGCGCCAAGGATCAACCCATGCCTCGTATCGAAGCCCTCACGACTTTGCTGCAACTGCCGCCCGAGCCCGCGCCCATGCCGTCGCTCAGCGACGCGGAGCGCGCGTATCTGGCGGGTTTCGTTAGTGGCCTGCGTTCGGCCGAAGCGCAAGGTCTCGTCAACGTGCCGGTGCTGCCGCACAGCGCACCGTTCGATGCGGTGAAGCGGCTCTATGTCGATGGTCTGCTTGCGGGACTGTATAGCCGCAGCGCGACGACAGCCCAGACGTCGACCGCTGCTTTGCGGCCGAATCTCGCACAGGAAGAGCCACGCGAATCGGGCGTGCGCATCGTGCGCGTGCGGCCGAAGGTCACGCTGTTGTGGGCCTCGCAAACCGGCAACACCGAATCGCTGACCGAGCGTTACGCGACGCGTCTGATGGAATCGGGCTTCGAAATCCGCACCGCGTGCATGGCCGACTATTCGTTCGCGACGCTCGCGAAGGCGCAATACGTACTGCTGATGACGAGCACGTTCGGCGACGGCGATGCGCCCGACAACGCGCAGGACTTCTGGACGCAACTGAACGCCGCCACGGCGCCGCGCCTCGACGGCGTGCGTTTCGCGGTGCTCGCGCTCGGCGATCGCAACTACGATCAGTTCTGCGGTCACGGCCGCCGTCTGGACGAGCGGCTCGCCGCGCAGGGTGCGCTGCGTCTGACCGAGCGCGTCGATTGCGATATTGAATATCAGCAGGGCGCCGATGCATGGCTCGAACGCGTGATCGTCTGCATCAAGCAGGCGGATGCCGCGCTGTACGCGGTGCCGCCGGGCGGCATGATCAACGCGGTGGTGGGCGCGGTGCCGACCAAGGCGCGGCCGGCCGCGTCGCGCGTCGTCGGCAATCTGCGCCTGAACCGGCAGGGCGCCGCGAAGGATACGCGCTACGTGTCGCTGCAAACGGGCGAGACGAACCTCGAATACGAAGCGGGCGATGCGCTCGGCGTGTGGCCGAGCAACTGCCCCGAACTCGTCGACGAACTGATCACGCTGAGCGGTTTGCACGCGGAGGCATCGGTGCACGTCGCGGGTATCGGCGACATGCGGCTCGCCGATGCGCTCGGCAAGCACTACGAGATCGCGCGGCCGAGCGCCGAGGCGCTCGCGTTCGTCGCGGCGCGCAGCGGCAACGGCGCGCTGGGCGATCTGCTCGCGCCCGAACGCAAGGCGGATCTGAAGCAATGGCTATGGGGACAGCAGCTCGCCGACGTATTGCACGAGTTTCCGGTGAGCCTCTCGGCCGCCGAGCTGACCGGCATGCTGAAGCGTCTGCAGCCGCGTCTGTATTCGATCGCATCGAGCCCGAAGGCGCATCCGGGCGAAGTGCATCTGACGGTGTCGGCGGTGCGGTATACGAATGGGCGGCGGCACCGCAAGGGCGTGTCGTCGACGTTTCTCGCGGATCGCGCAAGCGACACCGACGTGCCCGTGTTCGTGCAGAAGTCCGCGCACTTTCGTCCTCCTCATCAATCGGACACGCCGATGATCATGGTCGGGCCGGGCACCGGCATCGCACCGTTTCGCGGCTTTCTGCACGAACGGCAGGCACGCGGCGAGCGCGGACGCAACTGGCTGTTCTTCGGCGAACAGCATGCCGCGACCGACTTCTACTATCGCGACGAACTCGAAGCGATGCGCGCGAGCGGTCTGCTGACCCGGCTCGACGTCGCGTTCTCGCGTGACCAGGCCGACAAGATCTATGTGCAGGACCGCATGCGCGAACACGGTGCGCAACTGTGGGCATGGCTCGAAGACGGTGCGCACTTCTATGTATGCGGCGACGCGAACCGGATGGCGCGCGATGTCGATGCGGCGCTGAAGGACGTCATCACGACTCATGGTGGCATGAGCGAAGAGAAAGCACTCGAATACGTGAGCCGTCTGACGCGCGAAAAGCGTTATGCACGCGACGTGTATTGAGCCGCCGATGCGTTGCAGAAGATGCCTTTAAAAAGGCCTCGTAACGGACAACACGATGGCACGACGCTTGCGTGTCGAGTCCCAGTGAAAACTCTGTGCGACATGCCGGCGCAAAACACAAGTAACGCAGCAACTGGACTACCCGTCATTTTATTTACTGAGGATCTCTGATGAAAAACGTGATGCACTCCCTGCGAAGCGGTGATTGGCGCGCACTCGTCGCCTGCTTTCTGTATTTCGACACGGGCTTCACCGTCTGGGTGCTGTATGGGCCGCTCGCGCCGTTCATCAGCAAGAGCATCGCGATGACGCCCGCGCAGCAGGGTCTGCTCGTCGCGGTGCCGGTGTTGTCCGCGGCGATTCTGCGCGTGACGCTCGGCAATCTGTATCAGTCCGCGCACGGCAAACGCATTGCGTTGATGGGCGTGCTGCTGTCGGCGGTGCCGACGATCGTGCTGCCGTTGCTGCAATCGGTGCCGTCGTACGAAATGCTGCTGGTGCTCGGCGTGTTCCTTGGCGTCGGCGGCGCCAGCTTCGCGGTCGCGCTGCCGATGGCCGGCAGTAACTATCCGCCAAAAGTGCAGGGCCTCGTCTTGGGGCTGGCCGCGGCCGGCAACATCGGCGCGGTGCTCGACGGCTTCCTGTTCCCGCAACTGGCGACGCGCTACGGTTGGCAGCTCGCCGCGGGCGGCGCCTTGCCGCTGCTCGCGATCGCTGCGATCACGCTGTACTTCTGGGCCAACGACGCGGGCGTCAAAACCGGCAGCGTGCTGCGCGCCTTCGGCAGTTTCGCGACGACGCTGGTCGGCCTGATCGCGCTCGTGCTGCTCGTCGAAGCGGGGCTATTCGGCGCGGGCAAGACCGGCGTGCTGCTGCTGCCGGTGATCGGTGCGCTGCTGGCGATTGCGGTGCTGCCGCAACGCTACCGCTCGGTGCTCGCCGAGCGCGATACGTGGGTCATCATGCTCGTCTATAGCATCACGTTCGGCGGTTTCGTCGGTATGTCCTCGTATGTGTCGCTGCTGCTGACCAACCTGTATCAACTGTCGAAAATCGACGCGGGCCTGTTCATGGCGCTGCTCGCCGCGACCGGCGCGATGGTGCGCCCGCTCGGCGGTCTGATTGCCGACCGCGTGTCGGGCGTGCGCGCGCTGACCGTGCTGCTGGCGATCATCGCGGTTTGCGATTTCCTGTTCGCGGCGGCGATGCCGTCGCTCGCGGGCGGCATTGCGTTGCTGCTGTGCCTCTATGTCGCGTTCGGACTCGGCAATGGCGCGACGTTCCAGCTCGTGCCGCATCGCTGGGCCGGCCGCACCGGGCTGATGTCCGGCATCGTCGGCGCGGCGGGCGGCATCGGCGGCTTCTATCTGCCGGTCGTGATGGGCATCGCGAAGGAGAGCACCGGCAGCTATCAAATGGGCTTCGCGACGTTCGGCACGCTGTCGGCTTGCGCGTTCCTTGCGATCGTCGCGCTGCGCCGGCCGTGGATGGCGTGGTCGATGCAAACCGGCGTCATGCACGCGCATGCGACGGAGTAAGGCGCGGCGCGCGGCGTCCGGTCGTGCCGGCGCCGCACGCATCACGCTCTGAACAAAGCGCAGTCGAATGCTTGCATATCGGAGGCGGTGCTTCTAATATGCAGTCAGGAGGCTGCATATGAACCCATCGACAGATCGCATCGAAAAGCAGGTTCTGTTGAAGGCGCCGCGCTCGCGCGTCTGGCGTGCGCTGTCCAACGCCGAGGAATTCGGCAAATGGTTCGGCGTGAATCTCACCGGCAAGCAGTTCGTCCCGGGGCAATCCACGCAGGGGCACATCACCTATCCAGGCTATGAGCATCTGCTGATGAACGTGCTGGTCGAGCGTGTCGAGCCCGAGCATCATCTGTCGTGGCGCTGGCATCCGGCCGCGATCGACATCACGATCGACTACACGCCTGAGCCGACCACGCTCGTGGAATTCGATCTGAGCGACGTCGAGTCGGGCACGCTGCTGCGCGTCGTCGAATCGGGCTTCGACCAGTTGCCGATCGGGCGCCGCGCGCAAGCGTTCCGGCTGAACGACGGCGGCTGGGAGCAGCAGTTGGTCAACGTCGAGCGATATGTCGGCGCGAGCTAGGGCGGCCCCCGCGAGGGCGGGCCTCAAGGCGGCGACACTGCGCAGTTCGGCGGCGGTGTTCGCGGCGCTCGGTGACGAGACGCGTCTGCGGCTTGTCGCGGCGTTGTGCGCGGGCAGCGCGATGTCGATCGCGCAGCTGACGGCCGGCACCGACATCACGCGGCAGTCGGTCACGCAGCATCTGCAGGTGCTGGCCGACGCGGGCCTCGTGCACGACGTGAAGGTCGGACGCGAGCGCCTGTGGGCGTTCGAGCCCGCGCATCTCGACGCGGCGCGCCGCGCGCTCGACGCGATTTCGCGGCAGTGGGATCAGGCGCTGCTGAAGCTGAAGACGATGGTCGAAGAATGAAGGGCGGGCGTCCGTGGTGATTGCACGAACCGAGCCGGCACGCGGATTGGCCGCCTGCCGGTAGGCGGTACGCGAGGGCGGGTGCCGCATTTTTTACCGACTGCGAGCGGCACATCGTGCACGGAAGCGCGGAACAACGCAAAAAGGGGCCAAAAAATTGGCCCCCGATCCGCTGTAAAAAAGGAAGAAAAACGAGCCCGCGACTAATCGGCGATCCGCTTGTCGGCCAGCGCGTTCTGGCAGTCGGCCAGAACCTGCCGGACGAGCCGGGCTTGCGGGTCGAGTTCGTCGGTATCGAGAATTTCTTCAACTGCGTCGCGCGCCCAGTCGGCATCGACGAAGCGCGCGTGGCGCCGCGCGATTTCGACCGCGGTGGCCGACAGTTTCGCGACGCACAGCCAGTCGGCTTCGCGCGCGCGGCGGTCGAGCCACTTGTGCGCGGACTGCACGTGAAACGCCGCGTCGGGCCAGTCTTCGTTCAGATAATAAGCGCCGAGGCTTCCGCATGTGAGCCAGCACAACAGCTCCAGGCGGTCACGGGGACTCAGATGTTGGCGTACATCACTCATGGCGACGCTCGCTGCAGTAAATGGCTTCCCGGTGAGGCCGGCGGGCGCCGTCCTCCGCTTTTTACACACGCTTTTTACAAACATTAGCATGCGGAATTCCCGGGCGGCAATTCCTGACCACCCTTAGCGTGCGGTGCCGCCACAGGTGGGGTTTTCGGGCGGTGCGTCAGCGTGGTGCGCCGGCGATCTGATTGCCCCGGGACGACCCGCCGCAGCCGAAGCGCCGGCGTTTACCGGCTCGCAGCGGTTCCCGGCGCGGCTTCAACGTTCGCCGCGCGTCGCGACGATGAAAAACCGCGGAAACGGCAGCAGCACCGTGCCATCGGCGAGCGCCGGGTAGGCTCTGACGATTTCGTCGCGATAGCGTTGCACAAACGCGCCGCGTTCGGCGTCGTCGAGCGCGGCGAGAAACGGCCGCAGCGCGCTGCCCTTGAACCATTCGACCACCGCGTCGGCGCCCGCGAGCGGGTGGTGATAGACCGTGCGCCACACGTCGACGCGCGCGCACAGCGGCTTGAGCAGCGCGTAGTACCAGTTTGCGTCGTAGCGCATGGTGCGCTCGACACCGTTCAGCTTCGTCGCCCAAGGCCCGTCGATGGCGATTTCGCGCAGCAGCCGGTGCGCCGGTTCGTCGAGATTGTCGGGCATCTGCACGGCGAGGCTGCCGCCCCTGGCAAGTTTGGCCACCAGCGCGGGGAACAGCCGCTCGTGGTCCGGCACCCATTGCAGCACCGCGTTCGCGAGGATCACGTCGTAGGGGCCGTGCGCGTCCCACGTCGAAACGTCGCTGATGTCGAAGCGACATTGCGGCAGCCGCCGACGGGCCGCCGCGATCATGTCGGCGGAGCGGTCGATGCCGCTGACCGACGCGCCCGGCACCCGCTCGGCCAGCACCTCGGTCGAGTTGCCCGGGCCGCAGCCGATATCGACCGCGAGCCGCGCGCCGTTCAAGGGCACCGCCGCGAGCAGATCGCGGACCGGCCGCGTGCGCTCGTTCTCGAACAACATGTACTGCTTCGCGTGCCAATCGCTATGCGCGTTCGTGGTTTTGTCGGTCATCTTTTGCTCCTTCGCGGGGTTCGTTGCGGCCATTCTCGGCCGCTGACAGCCCAGAGTAAAATGAATTTATGATCCCGATTACTTCATTTTTCTAATGAAAATCGACACGCTCGGCGTGCAGGCTTTCGTCGCGATTGCCGATCGCGGCAGCTTCCAGAGCGCGGCGGATTCGCTGCACGTGACGCAAACCGCGATCACGCAGCGGCTGCGCAAGCTCGAAAGCTATCTCGGCGTCACGCTGATCGAGCGCACCACGCGTTCGATGGCGCTCACCGAAATCGGTCGCAATTTTCTGCCGCAGGCGCGTCGGCTGCTCGGCGAGCTGGCGGACGCGCTCGTCGAGATCCGCGAAACGGGCATCGCGCGACGCGGCGACGTGTCGATCGCGTGCGTGCCAACCGTCGGCGTGCAGTATCTGCCGCGCATCCTGCAGGCGTATTCGGCACGCTATCCGCACAATCGCATCAAGATTCTCGATCACGCGTCGTCGGCGGTGGAGGAGGCCGTGTTGCGCAGAGAGGTCGAGTTCGGCATCAATATCGCGCGCGAGCATCATCCCGATCTCGCCACCGTGGCGCTCACCGAAGACCGCTACGTGCTGATCTGCCACGAGGACCATCCACTCGCGAAGCGGCGGCGCATCGCATGGCGGCAGTTGCAGCCGTTCCCGCTGATTTTCGCCGGCGAGGTCAGCGGTAATCGCGCGCTGCTCGACGTCGCGCTGGAATCGAGCGAGCTCGCGCTGCGTTCGTTCTACGAGGTGCAGCGCAGTTCGACCGCCGTCGGACTCGTCGCGCAACGCGTCGGCGCGGCCGTGGTGCCCGCGCTCGCGCTGCAGAACGGCGCGTATCCGAGCGTGCGCACCGTCGAACTCACGCAGCCCACCGTGTCGCGCACGCTGGTGCTCGTCGCGCGCAAGACCGCGCAGTTGTCACCGGCCGCGCAGGCGCTGTACGACATGATCCGCGAACAGGCGACGCTGAAAACCGGATGACGGCGCGCCGCGCGCAAGGCAAACTGGCTGGCTTCCGAGTTTCATTCCTTCAACCCGTTCAATCCACGCGGTGCCCAACTACTCATGCTGCAGATACTCGGCAAGACCACCTCGATCAACGTGCGCAAGGTGTTGTGGACCTGCGCGGAACTTGGGCTTGCGTTCGAACAGGAAGACTGGGGCTCGGGCTTTCGCTCGACCGAGGTCGCCGAATTCCGCGCGCTGAACCCGAACGCGGTGGTCCCCGTGATCCGCGACGGCGACTTCGTGTTGTGGGAATCGAACTCGATCATCCGTTACCTCGCGAACCGTTATCGGGGTGACGGGCTATATCCGGCCGATCCGGTCGAGCGCGCGCGCTGTGATCAATGGATCGACTGGCAGGCGAGCGAATTGAACCGCTCGTGGAGCTACGCGTTTCTCGCGCTCGTGCGGCACTCGCCCGAGCATCAGGACCCGCGCCAGATCGCCGCGTCGTGCGCGAACTGGTCCAAGCATATGGCGATCGTCGAGCAGCAACTCGCGCGCACCGGTGCGTATATCGCGAGCGACGCGTTTTCGCTCGCCGATATTCCGATCGCGCTGTCCGCGAACCGCTGGCTCGAAACGCCGCAGCAGCACGACGATTTGCCGGCGCTGGCCGCTTATATGGCGCGCCTGGCCGAGCGCGACGGGTATCGCAAGCATTGCCGAAACGGCACACCGTGATCGTTGATTCGCGCGCTTCTGCAATCTGTCGGTGCTTACAGAATCCGCCTTTGCTTACGCTCTGCTTGTGAATTCCCGCGCTCGACGGCTTCTGCGCGGTGCACCCGCGTCGCCTACAATGGCGGCCATCTAGCGACATTGAAGGTTCAACGATGCGGTTAACGAAATTCGCGCTGGCTTTGCTGGCGGCGTGCTTCACTCTGAACGCGAGCGCGGAAATGACGGCCGCGCAATACAAGCGCTGGGCACACGCCGACAACAACTCGATCTATGCGGCGTACATCACCGGCACGATCAACGCGTTCGGCTGGGCGAACGGCGATCTGGTCGCGAGGAAACAGCCGCAGCTGTTCTGTCCGCCACCAACGCTCGCGATCGGCAACCAGACGGTCTATCCGTTGCTCGACGCGTTCTTCGCGAACCATCCGGGCATTTCCGAGGATTTTCCAATCGGGCTCGCGATTCTGCGCGCGTTGCAGGGCGCGTATCCGTGCTGACGTGCTGACGTGCTGACGTGCTGACGTGCTGACGTGCTGACGTGCTGACGTGTTGAAGGAGTGAGGGGAGGGAGGCAAAGAGGGGCAACCTCAGGGGCGAACTCGCGAAGCGGGCCCGCCCCCCGGTGGATCAAACCTGCACGAGATTCGGAATCTGCACGTTCGGATTGACGTCCGCGTCGTAATCGACGCCCTTCATTTCAAAACCGAACAGGCGCAGGAAATCGGTCTTGTAGCCCGCGAAATCGGTGAGTTCGTAGATGTTGTCGTTGCTCACCTGGTTCCACAGCTCCTGCACGCGGCCTTGCACCTGCGGATCGAGTTCCTTGTAGTCGGCGCGCAGACGGCCTTCGTCGTCCAGATGCGGCTGGCTGCCATAGAGGCTGTCCTTGTACAGGCCGTAGACCTGCTCGATACAGCCTTCGTGCGTGCCTTTTTCCTTCATCACCTTGAAGAGCAGCGATAGATAGAGCGGCATCATCGGAATTGCCGAGCTTGCCTGCGTGACGACTGCCTTCAGCACCGCGACGCGCGCATCGCCGCCCTTGGCCGCGAGCTTTGAGCGGATGCCGACCACTTTCTGGTCGAGATCTTTCTTGGCCGCGCCGATCGAGCCGTTCCAGTAGATGTCGTGGGTGATCTTCTCGCCGAGGTAGGTGAACGCGGTGGTCCTGGCGCCGTCGGCGAGCACGCCGGCAACGCCCAACGCGTCCATCCACATCTGCCAGTCCTCGCCGCCCATCACCGCGACCGTGTGCGCGATTTCTTCCGGCGTCGCCGGTTCGAGCACGGTTTCCTTGATCACTTCCTTGTCGGTGTCGATGCCGCGCAGATTGACAGCCTTGCCGATCGGCTTGAGCACCGAGCTGAACACTTCACCGGTCTTCGGATGCTGGCGCTTCGGCGCCGCGAGGCTATAGACGACCAGATCGACCTGGCCGAGATCGCGCTTGATCACTTCGATCGTGCGCGCCTTCACTTCGTCGGAGAACGCGTCGCCGTTGATGCTGGTCGCGTACAGGCCTTCGGCGGTGGCGAACTTCTCGAACGCCGCGGTGTTGTACCAGCCGGCCGTGCCAGCCTTGGTTTCGCTGCCGGCGCGCTCGAAGAACACGCCGAGGGTCGACGCGCCCGAGCCGAACGCTGCGCTAATGCGGGCGGCGAGGCCATAGCCGGTCGACGCGCCGATCACGAGCACCTTCTTCGGGCCGTTGGCGATGGGGCCGCGTGCCTTCACATACTCGATCTGTTCCTTGACGTTGGCTTCGCAGCCGGTCGGATGGGTCGATACACAGATGAAGCCACGCACACGCGGTTTGATGATCATGAAGCACCTCTTGTCGGAATTGGCGACATTATAGTGGCCTCGCCGGAGCCGCACTCCATGCCGCGAACGAGGCAAAAACCGGCGCACCCCCCACATCTTGGTACGATTGCGCCTTTCCCAGCCGACGACAGCAAGTGAAGCGCCTCTTTTCCTCCTTTCTGGCGGCCCTCGACAAAGGGCTGACGCTCGCGAACCCGCTGTTCGCGAAGGCCGCATGGCATCTGCGCCATCCGACCCGCCGCACGTTCGCGTGGGGGCTCGCCGCGCTGCCGGTGCTATTCGTACTGTACGTGCTGCTGCTGATTCCGTTCACGCCGAGCATCGGCGACATCCGCAAGGCCAAGATCGAGCAGCCCGCGCAGATCCTGTCGGCGGACGGCAAGCTGCTCGCCGAGTTCAAGCCGTCGAACCGCGAGTGGGTCAAGCTGAAGGACATCTCGCCGAACGTCGTGAACGCGCTGATCGCCACCGAGGATCACCGCTTCTATCAGCATTTCGGGCTCGACTGGCGGCGCACCGCTTCGGCCGCGCTGCACACGTTCTCCGGCGACCGCCAGGGCGGCTCGACGATCACGCAGCAGCTTGCGCGCAATCTGTATCCCGACGAAATCGGCCGCGCGCCGACGTTGACGCGCAAGCTGAAGGAAGCGATCACCGCACTGAAGATCGAGGCGTTCTATACGAAGGACGAGATCCTCGAAACCTACCTGAATACGGTCCCGTTCCTGTACAACGCGTACGGCATCGAGATGGCTGCGCGCACCTATTTCGACAAGTCCGCATCCGACCTGAACGTGCTCGAAGCGGCGACGCTGACCGGCATGCTGAAGGGCAACGCGTACTACAACCCGGTGCTGAACCCCGAGCGCGCCTTGCAGCGGCGCAATACGGTGCTCGCGCAGCTGGTCAAGTACGGCAAGCTGACACCCGCCCAGTACGACACGCTCGCCCGCAAGCCGCTGCGTCTCGACTTCGAGCGCCAGATCGAGCCGCCCGGACCCGCGCCGCACTTCACGCAGCAACTGCGCAAATGGCTCGTCGCGTGGGCCGATCGCAACGACTACAACATCTATTCCGATGGACTCGTCGTGCGCACGACGATCGACTCGCGTCTGCAGACGATGGCGACCCAGGCAGTCACGCTGCAGGGCAACCAGTTGCAGAACATCGCGAACTCCGCGTGGGGCACGCGCGCGGGCTGCTCGGCGGATAAGGACCTGCTGCGCACGTTCCTGCGCGAAACGCCTGACTTCCGCGCGGCCAAAGACACGGGCCTCGCCGACGACGACGCGCTGAAACGCCTGCTCGCCGATCGCAAGCTCGTGCAGAGCGTGTGCGACACGAAGACGCGCGTGCAGGCCGACTTCCTCGCAATGGACCCGCGTACCGGCGAGATCAAGGCGTGGGTCGGCAGCCGCGACTTCGGCGTTGATCCGTTCGATCACGTGCAGCAGGCGCGCCGTCAGCCGGGCTCGACCTTCAAGCCGTTCGTCTACGCGGCGGCCTTCGAGGCCGGCGCGAAGCCGGACGACAAACTGCCGGACAATCCGGTTCAGATCCAACTCGCCGGCGGCGAAATCTGGAAGCCGAACGACGAGGACGAGCCGAGCGGCCGCATGATCAGCCTGCGCGACGCGCTCGCCTATTCGCGCAACCGCATCACCGCGCAGGTGATGGAGTCGGTGGGTCCGAACAGGGTCGCCAGGCTCGCGCGCGCGATGGGTGTGCGCGACAGCCAGCTCGATCCGGTGCCGTCGCTCGCGCTCGGCACGAGCCCGGTCACGCTTAAGGAAATGGTGTCGGCGTACGGCACGATCGCGAACCTCGGCGGCTACGTCGAGCCGCTGATGGTCACGCGCATCGAGGACCGCAACGGCAACCTGCTCGCCGAATTCAAGCCGGCCACGCCGAGTCGCGAGCTGCCCGCCGACACGGCGCGCACGCTCGTCGACGTGATGCGCGACGTGATCAGCCGCGGCACCGGCGCGAGCATCCGCACGCGCTTCGGCGTGCGCGGCGATGTCGCGGGCAAGACCGGCACGACCCAGGGCAACGCGGATGGCTGGTTCATCCTGATGCAGCCGCAACTGGTGGCGGGGGCGTGGGTCGGCTTCAACGACAGCCGTGTGACGCTGCGCAGCGATTACTGGGGGCAGGGTGCGCATAGCGCGCTGCCGATCGTCGGCGATTTCTTCCAGCGCGCGCAGCGCTCGCGGCTCGTCGACAGCCACATGAAGTTCGATACCGCGCAGCAGCCGGGCTGGTTCGCCGAGCGCGCCGAACGCTTGCGCGACTGGATCGGGCACCTGTTCACGCGCACGCCGGCGCAGCCGGACAAGCAGATCGTGGCGCGTGCTCCGGCGCGGCGCGCGCCGGTCGCGTCGGTGCAGCCGCCGGCGTCTGCCGTGGCGGCACCGGCGGCGGTGTCAGAGGCAGCGGGCGCGTCCGCGGTGCAGGGCGAAGCGCGCGCGTTGCCGCCGTTGCTGCCGGCGCCGGGGTCGGGGTCGGCTCCCGCGCCGGCGCCGGGTAATACCGTCGACGGTGAAGCGCACGGCGGCGGTGCGGCAGCGCTCGCGCCAACCCCGACGCCGGACGACATCGTGCCGCCCGATGCGGGCGGTCAGGGCACAGAAGGGTCGAATAACGGCAGCGGGGCGAATTGAAGGCGACCCGGGCGGGCTGCCCGGGTGCGTATTGAACGGCGCGTGGGACTAGCGCTAAGACCTCGCGACCCCCGCTTCACCCGGCGGTCGCGCATGCGGATTGCCATGCGTCGTCTCGAGCGACGTGTCGTGATGCAGCAGCAACACCGCCGCCATGCCGATGAGTCCCGCGCCCGACAGGCATAGCAGCCCGGCGCCGAAGCCGCCGGTGCTGTCCTTGATCCAGCCCATCGCGAACGGCCCGAAGAAACCCGCCAGGTTGCCCAGTGAGTTGATCGCGGCGATGCCGCCCGCGGCCGCCGCGCCCGACAGGAACGCGGCCGGCAAGGTCCAGATTACCGGCAGGCAACCGAAGATGCCGAAGCCGGCAATCGATAGCGCGATCATCTTCTGCACCGGATCGTCGAGGCCGGCCGCGGCCGCGATGCCGGCCGCCGCGACGAACAGCGCAGTCGCGACGTGCCAGCGGCGTTCGAGGTGGCGATCCGAATGCCGTCCCCACAAAATCATGCTGACGAGGCCGACCACGTACGGCAGCGACGTCACGAAACCCGTCTGCAGATTAGTGAGGCCGAACGACTTCACGATCTGCGGCAGGAAGAAGCTCAGGCCGTAGTTGGTCGCGTTCGCCCCGAAATAGATCAGCGCGATGGCGAGCACGCGCGGATTGATCAGCGCCTCCTTCACGCTGAAGTGGCGCACCGCCTCGCGATGCTCACGCTCCTGCTTCTGCCGCGCGATCAGCCAGTCGCGCTCCTCGGCGCTGAGCCAGGTGGCGTCGGCGGGCTTGTCGGTCAGATACAACAGCACCGCGACCGACAGCAATACCGCCGGCACCGCCTCGATCAGATACAGCCACTGCCAGCCGCCGAGTCCGCCGCGGCCGTCGAGCGACAGCAGCGCGCCGGAGATCGGGCCGCCGATCACCGTCGACAGCGGAATCGCCGCCATGAAGTAGCCGACCACGCGCCCGCGATACGCGGCCGGAAACCATAAGGTCAGCAGAAAGATGATGCCCGGGAAAAAGCCGGCCTCGGCGACGCCAAGCAAAATGCGCAGGCCGAAAAACACGTGCGCGGGCGAGAGCCCGGTGAAGCGCGCGATGTCCGGGATAAACGCCATCGCGCCCGCGAGAATACCCCACGTAAACATGATCCGCGCGATCCAGCGGCGCGCGCCGAATCGTTCGAGCAGCAGGTTCGACGGCACTTCGAAAAAGAAGTACGCGATAAAGAACACGCCCGCGCCGAAGCCGAACGCGCTCGCGGACAGATCGAGCGCCTTGTTCATCTGCAAGGCCGCGAAGCCGACGTTGACGCGATCGAGATAGGCGATGAAATAGCACAGGATCAGGAACGGCACGAGCCGAACCGTGACGCGCTGAAGGGTACGTGCCTCGAGATCCATATATGTCTCCTCCGGTTCGGCGACCGGTGTATGCCGCTATGTGGTGGGGTCCGTCTGCGGTTCGAAATGCCTGTCCGTCGAACAGGCATCGTTACAGACTAGACGCTCAAAAGGGATTCCGGAAGGTCTTTTGTGAACCATGTGGTCCGCTCATTGCCGACGCCGTCGCGGCGTGGCGCTCGCGTGCATTGTTAGGACTCGCGCAACAGTGTTTTCGGTTGTATCGGCTGATCTTGGGCGAACGATTCCGGATAATTGCTGCCTGACTAATCAGTTAAAAATGCAGGTGATCCACGATGTCGAATCAGGGTTCGGACATGCTCGCTGAGGCGCGCAAAACGGTGCGGGTACCCGAAGTCGCGTCCGTCGCGCGAGCGGAAAGCACGCAAAGGAAGAGGGCGCCGCTGCCCACGCGGATGCGCGGGGTGGCGGCGGTGGCGCTCGCGTGCGCGAGTCTCGTCGGGTGCGCGTCGAGCACGGATGTGGTCGCGAGCGGCAAGCCCGGCAGCTACACGGTCGCCGCCAGCGCGACCGGAGGACGCATGGCCTGGGCGCGCGCGCACGAACTCGCGATGAACGAGGCGCGCGACTACTGCGATCGTCTCGGTATGCAAAGCAGCGTGAAGACGGAGACGGTCAGCGGCGTCAGCGCGATGACCGAGCACGGGTCGTCGGTCAGTTTCGAGTGTCATCCGCGGTTCTGACGCAGCGTTGCGCGCGGGCGGCGGGTGCCGCCGCCCCATGACGATCACTTTTTATCGAACGTCACCAGGTGTAACCACTTATCGCGACTCGCGTGGTGACATGCCGCCGGGACGCCGGCAGTCGTCAGTCTTCGCGTGGTTTGGCGTTGGTCGAACGTTTGACGAACGGTGCGCCCGAGAAGCCCACCGTCGCGCGGCCCTGCACGGGTGACGTTTCGCGGGCGCGGCGGGCAGGGCGCGCGGACGTTTTTTCTGTTCGCGCCGTCTCGATCTGCCGCGAGAGCGTGCCGATACGCTCGCGCAACAGGTCGGTCGCCGCCACGCGTTCAGCCAGCAACGCATCCTTTTCCGCAAGCTGCCCGCGGGTCGCGGCATGCCGCGCAGCGGAGGCAGCCAGTTCTGCCTTTGATGCGGCCAACTCGTCCCGAATCGCGTCGCGCTCGGCCCGCGATTCGGCTTCGAGCGTCGCCGCCCGCTCGTGACTCGCCTGAAGCTCCTTGCGCAGACGTTGCGCCGCCGCTCGTTCACCGTCGATTTCGAGCAAGGCGCGCTTTTCCGCCGCGGCGAGCCGCTGCTCGTTCTGCTCGTGCGAGCGGCGCAGCTTCGCGAGTTCGTCGGCGAAATCGCGGCGGGCATCGGCGAGCGCGGCGGCTCCTGCCGCGATTTCTTCCTTCGATGTCGCCAGTTGCGCCGTCAGCATGTCGTTGGTGGTCTGCAGCTCGACGATGCGCGCGTCGAGTTCGGCAATCCGCGCGCGCAGGGTCGCGACATCGTTGGCCGCCTGTTCGGCCTTGTCGACGGCGTCCTGACGCTGCCTGTCGTGTTGCTTGGCCTGTTCTTGCGCGGCGGCGATTTGCGCGTCCGCGTCGTGCCTGAACACGTCGAGCGCGGCGTTCGCGGCGTCGCTCGACAGACGCCACAGCTGGGCCGCCAATTCGCCGGCAGCCGCTGCGACCTCGGGCGGCAAGTCCGGACGGCCGACGTCCACACGCGTCTTGTCGCGCACGTCGGTCCAGAAATCGCGCAACGCCTTGGCCGGCGCGCTCATGCTGCCTTTGCGCACCAGCTGGTACAGGCGGTTCGCGGTCGGTGTTTCGCCGTAACGGAAAAACAGCAACGCGCAGACCTCGCGATAAAGCGTCTGCGTGTCGGACGCGTTTTGACGGACGACTTCGATGTCGGCTTCGAGGGTCATGGTGGAAGCGGCTTTGGGGGAATATGGATATGTTGATAATACAACGTAAAACGCACCATATCCTACACTATTCAATCATCAACACGACATTAGTACTATAATGTCGTGTTCCGTATTGGCGTGCGGATTGTTCAATCGTTATCAGCGGAACGGGATACTAAATTTAGAAGCCCGGCGTCAGGACGACTTTCCCTGACGCCGTCCTGCCGTTCTGCAAATCGTCGAACGCCTGGCTTCCGGCATCGAGCGGCCGCACGTCGAGCCAATCCAGCGAACCGAACGCGCCTTCGTGCAACGCCGAAACCGTCGCGCGAAGATCCGCCATCGTATAGGTGTACGTACCCAGCAGCGTGATTTCAGCGAGCGTCAGCTTGCGCATATCGATTTCGCTTGCCCAGTCCTGGAGGCCGATGTGCATCACGACGCCGCCAGGCTTCACCGACGATAACGCGAGCGCGCGTGTCGGCTTTGCGCCCACGGCATCGATCACGAACTCAAACCGGCTTTCAGGCGCCGGCGCGTCCAACGGATCCCATGTCTCGCACTGCGCATGCTGCTCCGCCGATCGTCGACGCAGCGGATTGACCTCCGCCATTTCAACCGACCGGCAGCCATACGATTTCAGTAACAACGCCGACAGCAATCCAATCGCCCCGCCGCCAATGACCAGCGCGCGGGCTTCCGGCAACGGTCTTTGCAGCGCGCGCATCGACAGATTCAGCGCATGCAGCGCCGTAGCAGCCGGCTCGGTCACCGCGGCGTGCGTTGCGGGCATCTCCTGCGGAATTTCGACAACGCATCCCGCAGGCAACGACATGTATTGTGCAAATGCACCCGGACGCGTCATGCCGACCATCGTCCGATTCGCGCACAGATTGTCGCGCCCCTGCACACAATATTCACAGTGCCCGCAGGTGATCAACGGATTGCCCGTGACGCGCAAGCCTTTCATCAGATGCGGTGCGCGCGTCTCCACGATCGTGCCGGCGAACTCATGACCGAGAATGAGGCCGGGCTTGCGTCGCGGATCGTGGCCGTGGAATGCATGCATATCGGAGCCGCAAATACCGACCGCATCGATCCTGAGTATCACCTCGCCGTCGGCTGCCAGCGGTTCGGGCCGATCCAGCAACTGGACCTCATTGGGCTGCGTGTAGACAAGTGCTTTCACAAGCGTTCTCCGTCGTGCAATTGCGTTACCGCCTACCGCGCGGTGTACCCGCCGTCGACCATGATGGTCTGGCCCGTGACGTACGCGGACGCGTCACTCGCAAGAAACACCGTGACGCCATACAGATCGTCGAGTTGTCCATTGCGTCCGATGCACGTGTTCTGCGCGTGCATGTCCGCGACGCGCGCGTCGTTGAAAACGGGAGCCGTCAGCGCAGTGGGGAAAAAGCCCGGCCCAATCGCGTTGCACGTGATGCCGTAGCGTGACCACGCCTGCGCGATAGCACGCGTCAATTGCACGACACCGCCCTTCGCCGCGCCGTATGGCGCGCTATCGTTGAATGCACGGTATGACTGCAGCGACGCGATGTTGATGATGCGACCATGTCCGCGCGCCTTCATCGAGGGTGCGAGCGCCTGCGTCATGAAGAACGGCGCGCCAAGATGCAGTGCGAGCTGCTGTTGCCACGCTTGCGGCGTCACTTCATCGAATGGTTGACGCAGATTGACGCCCGCCGCGTTGACGAGAATGTCAATCTGGCCGTGCTGTGCCGCTGCATCGAGCGCGCAGGCACGCGCCGCATGCGCGTCGCTGAGATCGCACGCGTGCATGTGCGCATCAATACCGTCGTCCCGCAGCCGCATTGCCGCTTCGTCGAGCGCATCACTTCGCCGCGCCACCAGCACGACGCGCGCACCCGCCCCGCCCAACGCGCGCGCCATCGCTTCGCCGACGCCCGAGTTGCCGCCGGTCACGAGCGCGGTTCTGCCATTCAGGTCGAATAGTCGAGCGATATTCAACGGTGTCCTCCTTCGTCGTACCGATTGCACATGCCGATGGCGTTCATACCTGTACCGGTTCGCCACGCACGAACGCTTCGTCGGGAAAGTACTTCTGCAGGCGGTCGTCAGCGGTACGGGCGTGGGCTTCCATGCCTTCGAGCCGCGAGATACGCGCCGTCACTTCGCCGATGCGCTTCGCCGCATCGCGCGTCATGCGCTGCCACGTCAGCGTCTTCACGAACTTGTGCACCGAGAGCCCCCCTGAATAGCGCGCTGCGCCCTTGGTGGGCAGAACGTGATTCGGACCGCTCGCCTTGTCGCCGAATGCGACCGTCGTTTCTTCGCCGAGAAAGAGCGAGCCGTAGCAGGTCAGATGTTCGAGCCACCAGTCCAGATCGGCAGCCTGCACTTCGAGGTGTTCCGATGCATAGCGGTCAGACACGTCCACCACTTCCTCTCGCGTGTCGCACAGGATCACTTCGCCGTAGTCGCGCCACGCGGCGCCTGCGGCATCGTGTGCGGTCGGCGGCAACGCATCGATGAGTTGCGGAACCCGCTCAATGACCTCGTCGGCGAGCGCCTTCGACGTCGTGAACAACCATGCCGGCGACTCGTGGCCATGCTCGGCCTGGCCGACCAGATCGCTCGCGACCATCGCCGGGTCGGCACTGGCGTCGGCGATCACCGCAACTTCCGACGGCCCCGCGAAGACGTCGATCCCAACCTTGCCAAAGAGCGCGCGCTTCGCCTCCGCGACGAACTTGTTGCCCGGCCCCACCACAACGTCCGCCTGCTTGCCGGTAAAAAGCCCATACGCCATCGACGCGATCGCCTGCACGCCTCCCAGCGTCATCACGACATCGGCGCCTGCCGCCTTGAACGCATACAGCACATACGGATGGATGCCGCCTCCGCGAAACGGGCTCGAACAGGCAATCACCGTTTTCACGCCCGCTGCCTTGGCAGTCGCAACGCCCATGTATGCCGACGCGATATGCGCGTACCTGCCAGCAGGCGCATAACAGCCGACCACGTTGACGGGCACCACTTTTTGCCCTGCCGTCACGCCTGGATACAGTTCGACCGAGAAATCCCCAATCGAGCGCCGCTGTGCGAGCGCGAAGTCGAATACCTGTTGCGCGGCGAAATCGATATCGGCCTTCACGTGCGCGGGCACTTCGAGCGCACGCCGTTCGATCTCATCGGCGCAGACGATGATCGGACCGTCCCAGTTATCGAGTTTCTTCGCATACGCACGCGCGGCGTCTTCGCCATGCGCCTGAATCTGCGCAAGCATTTCACCGACGACCTGTTGCGCCGCCGCGGTCTCGGTTTCCGGCGTCTTGGCTGCTTTCTTCAGGTAAGTCACGCTCATCGCCTTCTCCTTCATCGATGTTAAAAATAATGCAAGCGCTTGCAGCGAGGGGCTTTTAAAAGGCCACACCGTGGCCTTTTTGCGCGATCGCGACCGCGCGTTATTTGCTGCCGTCCATTGCGAACGCCGCGAGTTTAGGGTCGCCCAACACACGCTTCATCGCGCTGTCGTCGATATAGTCTTTTGCTTCGGGGACGGACGCGAGCGCGCCCGATGCATGCATGAACTGCGCGATCTTCGTGAACGAATCGTCGGCCTGCGATGCGCCTTTCGTGCGGTCCATCGCGGCGAGTTGCTGCTTCAGGTCGAAGGTCGGGCGCGTAGCGAATTCCTTGCGCATCGAATCGTCGCTGATGTTGACGCCGCCCTCCTGGTAAAACTTCTTCATCATCGCGACGGCCTGGTCAGGGTGCGCCTTCATCCACGCCCATGCATGCAGATAGACGGCGAGAAACTTTGCCACCTCATCGGGATGCTGCTTCTCGAATTCGCCACGCGTGACGAGCGCGCCGGGCACCGATGCGCCGCCGTCCTTACCGGAACACAACACGCGCGCGCCCGCCTTCTCTTCGAGCGTATAGTCATACGGCGCCCACACGCCCGCGTAATCAGCATTGCCCGACGACACAGCGGAAATGATCTCGGCCTGGCCCATGTTCTTGAGCGTCACGTCAGCCTTCGTCAGCCCATACTTTTTCAGGCATGCCTGTACCGCGTAATCACCCGTCGAGTTGGACGTCAACACGATGGTTTGGCCTTTCAGCGACGCCGGATTGCGGCGCACCGCGTCATAACGCGCCTTGCTCGCCATCAGAACGTTGCCCTGCGATTCGTCGTTTGTCAGGCCGATCACCTGAATGCCGAAGCGCTTATAGCCGAGCACCGCCGGCACGGAACCCGTGCCGCCCACGTCCCAGGATTTCGACGCCGCCGCCGCAATCTGCGGCACGCCGGCGGGAAACACCGAAAACTCGGGCTTCAATCCGACCTCTGCCCACCACCCTTTTTCGGTTGCGACATAGAACGGCAACGCCCAATACAGCGCGGGCTGATAGCTGACCCTGATCAGAGTGAGATCGGCGGACCACACCGTGCCCGGCAACGCCGCACTGCCCGCGCAGAGCAACGCGATGAAAGGGATCGCACGCAGACGTTTCATGTTGGTCTCCTGTTTTATGGGGTATTGCGCTCAGCCGTTGGAACCGGTGGCAGTTTTATGCAGCTTCATGCAGCGATACGTTCGACAGCGCCGTGTTCGTCGCGCAACGACTTCCAGATATGCGTGCGCAACCGGACGAACGATTCGAGATCCATCACGTCTTCGATCCGCTTGCACGCGTCCCAGCCATGCTGCTCGCGCACGGACTTCACATCGATCACTTCTTTCACGCGCCCCGGCCGGCCCGTCATCACGACGACGCGATCCGCGAGATACACCGACTCTTCGACCGCGTGCGTGATGAACAGCACCGTGCGCGGATTCACGCGCGTGAGCCGCACCAGTTCTTCCTGCATGACGACCCGGGTTTGGGCATCGAGCGCGCCGAACGGCTCGTCCATCAGCAGCACGCCGGGGTCGAGCGCATACGCGCGCGCGATCGCGACGCGCTGCTGCATGCCGCCCGATAGTTGATGCGGATACGCCTGCTCGTAGCCGCGCAGATTCATCAGCGACAGATAGCGTTCGATCGTTTCGCGTCTTGCGTCGGCGGCCATGCCCTTCGCGCGCAAGCCGAGATCGATGTTGTCCCACACTGTCTTCCACGGGAACAGCGCGAACTGCTGAAAGACGACCGCGCGATCGGGTCCTGGCCGTGTCACCTTGCGGCCCGCCACCGTCACGCTGCCCGAAGTCGGAAACTCGAGACCCGCGACCATCCGCAGACACGTCGTCTTGCCACAGCCCGACGGCCCGACGATCGCAACGAATTCCTTGTCGGCGATTTCCAGTTCGACGTGTTCCAGCGCGACGACGCTCGCCTTGTCGCGCCTGAACATGCGGGACACATCATTGAAACGAATCATGCTCATCGTGCGCTCCGTCACGGTTGAGAGAGTGAAGCCACGGTGCTAGTGCCGGGCCACGCGCCGGTTGCGCATCGCGTACGCTTCGATGCGTCCAAGCAGCAGGTCGATTGCCGCGCCCACCATACCGATTGCGATCATCGCGCTCATCACCGTCGCAGTGTCGATTGCCGCTTGTCCCTTGACCATCATGTAGCCAATGCCGCTCGACGCGACGATCAGTTCGGCGCCGACCAGCGACATCCAGCCCAGTCCCGCCGCGACGCGCACACCTGCGATCACCGATGGCAACGCGCCTGGCAGCAGCACTTCGCAGACGATCATCCGGTTCGACGCGCCGAGCATGCGCGCCGCTTCGAGCAGCCTGCCGTCGACCTGCTGCGCACCGCGATAAGCATTGACGACGCACGGCGGAAACGCACCCGCAAAAATGATCAGCACCGGGCCACCGATGCCCGTGCCGAACCACAACGCGGCAAACGGCACCCATGCAATCGGCGCGATGAAACGCACGGTTTCGAACAGCGGCGTCACGCAGTAGTCGAGCCAGCGGAACCAGCCCATCATCAGACCGAGCGGCACGCCCAGCGCGACGGCCAGCAAAAAGCCTATCAGATAGCGCTGCAAGCTCGACCACAGATGCACTTCGAGCGTGTAACCGACAAACGGATGCGTGAGCAGATGGGCAAACTTGTGAACGACTGCAAGCGGCGTCGGTAGAAAGATCGCGGGGACGAGTTCTGCTGCCGATGCCAGCCACCAGATGCCGAAGAATGCGATCAGCCCCGCGGCATTCAGCGTCCAGAGCGGCACGTTGCGTCGAGCCACAGCACGCCCAGGCTCGCTGACCATCTTGCGCTGGCGCAACGTGCGTGCCGCACTGCCGGACTCGCGATCGACGCCGACGGGCTCGATGTCAGGATGCGCGACACCGCGCAGATGACCCGGTTTCATCTGTTCGCTCTCCAAGGCATGAGTTGCCGTTCGATTTGCCCGAGCGCGACCGTCATCAACCATCCACACAGCGCGACCGTCAGCATCGCAACGACGATCATCGCCGGATAGATGTCGAGCGAGCCTTGCGTCAGCAGATGCCCGAGACCTTTGACCGCACCGATCAGTTCGCCCGCCACGAGCGTCGTCCATGAAGCCTGCAATGACAGGCGCAAGCCTGTGAAAATCATCGGCAGCGCGCCGGGAATCATCACTTCCAGCACGAAGCGCGAACGCCGCAAACCCAGCATCTCGGCGGCTTCGAGCATCGGCACGTCGAGATTGCGCACGCCCGCGAAACTGTTGATCACACATGGCACGAACGCCGCGAACCAGATCACCATCACCTTCGCGGAGTCGCCGAGTCCAAGCCAGACGATCGCGAGCGGAATCCACGCGAGCGGCGGAATGGGTCGCAACAGCAGAAAGATCGGGTTGAAGAACGCTTGCGCACGCGGCGAGTAGCCCATCCATAGGCCGAGCGGCACGCCCGTCACCGCCGCCGTCGCGAAGCCGTATAGAACGAGCTTCACGCTCTGCACGATGTGCTGGTCGAGACGGCCGTCGGCATAACCGTCCGTCACCACCTGGGCAAGCGCCTGCCAGGTATCGAACGGAGTGGGGAATCTCGACGCTGCGACGATGCCTGTGAGAGCCGTCAGCACGTACCACGCGGCGAGCGTTGCTGCGAGCGTGCCGATGCTGCAGAGGAAGCGCGGTGAACGGAATGCGGGGAACACATTGTCTCCTGCCTGTTCAGCGGCGTGAAATGCAACGCGCCGCGCAATGGAATGTAACCGCTTGCATTTGAATATAGACGCTATGATCACGGGTCACATCGGGATTTATACCGATTCGAATGATGTTGTACTGTCGTTCGCTTGCAATCGGGCACTACAATCAATTGAGCCTATCCAAACCGGTCTGATCTGCCGCAATGAATACCTTGCCACGCGCCCGTATCAGCGATGTCGCCACACTCGCCGGCGTCTCGACGGCAACTGTGTCGCGCGCTCTCTCCAACCCCGACATGGTGAAAGCGGACACGCGCGCGCGCATCCGTGATGCGATCGCCACGCTGGGATATGTGCCCGACGGCGCGGCGCGCGCGCTTGCGCTGGGCCGTGCGCGAATGGTCGGCGCAATCGTGCCGACGCTCGACAACGCGATCTTCGCGCGTGCGGTGCAAGGCTTGCAAACCACACTGTCGAATTCCGGCTATCAGTTGCTGATCTCCGCGCACGAGTACAACCTGTCCGCGGAAATCGAAGTCGTGCGCGCGCTGCTGGAACGTGCTGTCGACGCAATCGTTCTGGTCGGCACCGACCATGCGCCGCAAACCTATGAACTGATTCGCGCGAGCCACGTCGCGCTGCTGCTGACCTGGTCGCACGCCGAGCGCCCCGGCGCAGCCGGCAGCGGCGACGCAGATACACCGCCGTCGATTGGCTTCGACAACCAGTTGATCGGGCAACTGGCCGCTGAACATCTGCTCGAACTCGGTCATCGCCGCTTCGGCGTGATCTCGGGCTTCACGCGCCATAACGACCGCGCGCGTCAGCGGATCGAAGGCTTCCGGCGAACCCTTGCACAGCACGAGATCCGTCTGCCTGATGCGAACATCATCGAACAGCCATTCGGCTTCGAAGGCGGTCGCGCCGGGCTCAAGCTACTGACGCAATTGCGCCCTGCTCCAACCGCCATTTTCTGCGGCAATGACGTGCTCGCGCTGGGTTGCCTGTTCGAAGCGCAATCGGCCGGTATCGCCGTGCCGCAGCAGTTATCGATTGTCGGTTGCGACAATCTGCCCATCGTCTCGCAGATCACGCCAGGTCTCACTACCGTGCTGTTGCCCACTTACGAACTCGGCGAACGCGTCGCCCGCGCACTGCTGCGCTGGCTCTCGGACGGCGTGCCGCCGCAGCGCGAGTGTCTGCCGATCGAACTGATCGTGCGTGGCACGAGCGGCCCGGCGCCCGCGTGAAGTGCGCCTGGTTCCTTTCGGCGGATTCGCGCATCACGCGACCAAGGTCTGCAACTGTGTGAGCAACGCATCGGGAATCTCGATTCCATCGCGGCTTGCCGCGTCGGCCAACGCATGCCGCCGTTGCCCTGGCAAACGGACATCCGCATCCTGCAACATCGCCGCGACAAGCGCCTCGACCCGTTCTACGTACATCTCATTGCCCGCCAGCGCGCCCGGATCGATGGCCCAGAACAGATGGCCGATCCGCGAGCGTGCCCCCTCCTCGGTCAGGAACGATCCCGCTTCATAGCCGAAGTTCGCGCCCGCCAGCGCCGCCGCCAGCAGTTCGACCATCAGCGCGAGCATCGCGCCTTTCGCGCCGCCGAACGGCAGCATCATGCCGTCGAGCGCCGCCTTGGCGTCGGTGGTCGGCGTACCGTCACGGGCGGTCGCCCAGCCGGACGGTATGGGCTTGCCAGCGCGCGCCGCAACCATGATCTTGCCGCGCGCCACTTGCGACAGCGACAGGTCGACCATCAATGCGTCGCCATTGCGGCGCGGAAACACGGCGGCAATGGGATTGGTGCCGAATAGCGCATGACGCCCGCCCCACGCGGGCATCGCCGCCGGGGAATTGCTGAACGCAAGGCCCACCATGCCCGCCGCGCCGATCGCCTCCAGGTGATATGCGCCGACGCCGAAATGATGGCTGCGGGTCACGCTCGCCACTGCGCTGCCGTGTTCGCGCGCACGGCCGATCAAGGTCTCGACAGCAAGCGCGCAGGCGGGAAACGCCATGCCATCGGCGGCATCGACGAGCACGGCGGCGTTGCGCGTCGCAACAATGGAGGGCTTCGCCTGCGGATCGACGCGCCCGTTGCGCAACTGCGCGACGTACATCGGCAAACGCGAAACACCGTGCGACGACAACCCGCACGAGTCCGCATACACCAACGCGCGGGCCGTGGCCGTCGCGGTCTCCGGCGTTGCGCCCGCGTTGCGGACGGCGCGCGTCGCGAGTTCGAGAAGTTCGTCGGCTGAGACTCGCGTCATCGTGAAATTCCTTCGGTTACGTGTGAAGCACGCTGCGCAAGCAGGGCCTCCGTCACGCGCGCCGCAACGAGCGTGCTGACACGTTCGTTCGACTGCATGGTCAGCCCCGCAATGTGCGGCGTGAGAATGAGGTTTGGTGCGTCGGCCAGCGGGGAACGGGCGGCGAGCGGCTCATCGTTGAAAACGTCGAGCGCCGCGCCGCCGATGCGGCCTTCGCGCAACGCCAAGGCAAGCGCCGCTTCATCGACGATCCCGCCGCGCGACGTGTTGACGATAATCGCGTGGCGCTTCAGCGCCGCGAGTTGCGATGCGCCGAGCAGATTGCGCGTGCTGTCGACGAGCGGCACATGCAGCGTGATCACATCGGCGGCACGCAACGCTTCGTCGATGCTCACGCGGCGCGCGCCGGTCGCGGCCCAGCACGCCGCGTCGGCCGGCTGCAGCGGATCGTAGGCGAGCACCTGCATGCCCAGCGCGCGAGCGAGCTGCGCAACGAGTTGCCCGATGCCGCCGAAGCCGATGACGGCAAGCGTGCTACCCGCCGCTTCGCGGCCATTCGAAAGCGCCGCGCGCGGCCATTTGCCCGCCGCGACCTCCATGCTCGAACGGTATGCACCGCGCAGCAGCATCAGTGCCGTGGCGAGCACGTACTCGGCCACCGCGCGTGCATTCGCACCCGTCGCCGGGAACACCGATACGTTGCGTTGCGCGCATGCGTCCAGATCGATGTTGTCGAGCCCGACGCCCAGACGCCCGACTACGCTCAGACGCGGCGCGGCATCGAGCAGCGCGGCCCTTACCTGCGTGCGATTGCGCACGATCAGCGCGTCGGCATCGGCCAGCAACGCGTTCAACGCAACGGGTTGATCGACAAGCGACGCATCGGCATGCACGTCGAAGTGCTCGCTGAGCGCTGCGACTGCGCAAGCATCGATGAATTCGCTGATGACGATCTTCTTGCGCGTCGCGCGCGGATTCATATTCAGGTTCGTGCTCAATTCGAGCGCTCCTGTACATACGCGGGCGGCGCCATGTCGTTGACGTCGCTTGCGTTCGCTTGCGGCTCGCCGCGTTGAACTTCCGGCGGCGCGGCCAGCAGTTTGCGCGCGGCCTGCACATCGAATGCGCCTTCCCAGCGGGCGACGACAATCGTCGCCACCGCATTGCCGATCATGTTCACGATCGCGCGAACCTCGTTGAGCACGCGATCGATACCGAGTATCAGCGTAATGCCCGCAACCGGAATGATGTTGTGCGTCGACAGTGTCGCCGTCAGTGCGACCAGCGCCGCACCCGCCACGCCCGCGCCGCCCTTTGACGTCACCATCAATATCGCCAGCAGCCCGATCTGTTGCAGTAGCGTGAGATGGGTATTGGTGGCCTGCGCGATGAAGAGCGAGGTCATCGTCAGATAGATCGCGGCGCCGTCGAGGTTGAACGAATAGCCCGTCGGCAGCACGAGCCCGACTACCGGCTTCGGACACCCAAGCCGTTCGAGCTTTTCCATCAAACGAGGCAACACCGATTCCGTTGTAGACGTGCCCAATACGATCAGCAGTTCCTCACGCAGATACTTGAGCAGCGGCCACAACCCCACGCCCGCCCAGCGGCAGATCGTGCCCAGCACCAGGGCGATGAAGAGAAAGCTCGTCAGATAGAAGCACACGATCAACAGACCGAGTTGCTGCAACGTCGAAATGCCATATTTTCCGACTGTGAACGCCATCGCGCCGAACGCGCCAAGGGGAGCCAGGCGCATGATCATTTCGACGATCCGCATCAGCGCTTCGCCGCTCTGTTCGATCACGCGCGACAGGAAGCGGCTGCGCCGCGACATGATCGATAGCGCGATGCCGAACAACACCGAGAACAGCAACACCTGCAACAGATCGCCCCGCGCGAACGCGCCCACGACCGAATTCGGCACGATCTCTTCGAGGAAGCTGGTGTTCGACTGCGCGTGAACTTCCGTCACGTAATGGCTGACTGCATGCGTATCGAGCGTCTTCGGATCGATGTTCAGCCCGGAGCCGGGGTGCAGCAGATTGGCGACGACAAGGCCGATGACGAGCGCCACCGTCGTCACCGCTTCGAAGTACACGATGGTTTTGAGGCCGACGCGCCCGACCTGCTTGAGATTCTCCATCCGCGCGATGCCGACGGAGACGGTACAGAAGATCACCAGCGTGATCAGCATCTTGATGAGCCGGATAAAGGTATCACCGAACGGCTTCATCTGGACGCCGAGATCCGGCCAGAAATAACCGACGAGAATGCCTGCCGCAAGTCCGATCAGAACCTGCACGTAAAGATGTTTTAGCACGCGCAAGATGGTGTCTCCTCCACTCGCTGCTGCTGGAAAATGGAACAGCGCCGTGCGGCGCGTGCCGGGCTTCTCGGGCCCGAGACGTCACGCGTGCGCGCGCTGCTGCGAAAACTCCATTGAATACAGGGGATCCGAAGCTGACGCGAAGCTAACTGTCATCGCAGCCGCCTGCGCGATCAGGATTCATGCGCTATGCAGTGCGGCCCGTCGCGAGGACGGGCCGGAGAAATTACGCGCTTTCGAACAGGCGCGTCAACACGAACTCGCGGTGGCCGAGCGCTTCCGCCGACGTAAAGCGCCCGTTCGCGGTGCGCAGCATCGATTCCAGCAGCTTGTCGCCAGCCTGATCGAGATTCTGTTCGCGCTGCAACAGTCCCGACACATCCACGTCGATATGCTCGCTCATCGTGCGCACCGTACGCGGGTTCGCGCAAATCTTGATGACAGGCACGATCGGATTGCCGATCACGTTGCCCTGCCCGGTCGGGAAGAAATGCACGGCAAAGCCCGACGCGGCGCACAGCGTCACCATCTCGGCCGCGGCTGACGACGAATCCATGAACCACAAGCCTGGCCCCGTCGGTTCCTCGGCCTTGTCGAGCACGCCGTCGACTCTGCACTTCTTGCCGATCTTCTGGATATTGCCCAGCGCTTTTTCTTCGATGGTCGTCAGGCCGCCCGCGATGTTGCCTTTGGTCGGCTGCGACTCCGACAGATCGTCGGTCTTCCAGCGGTTGATCATGTCCTGATAGCGGTCGAACATGAACTGGAAGCGCTCGCGCACCTGGTCGTTCGCGCAACGCGCGGCAACGATCTGCTCGCCGCCCGTAAGTTCGGACGTCTCGCCGAAGACGAGCGTCGTGCCCAACCCATAGAGCTTGTCGAACGCATTGCCGACAGTCGGGTTCGCGCCGCAGCCGGACGTGGTATCGGATTCGCCGCACTTCGTGGATACCCACAGGTCCGAAATCGGGCATTCTTCGCGATCGAGAGACGTGGCGTACTGCACCATCTCTTTCGCGGTTTTCGACGCACGCATGATCGTATCGTGATCGCCATGCAGTTCGATGCCGAAGCCCATCACCGGCTTGCCTGACTTCGCAATGCCGTCTACGACGCGTTTGGTCCAGCCTTCCTCGATCCCGATCACGACGACCGCCGCGACGTTCGGGTTGCAGCCGGCGCCGATCAGCGTGCGGAAATGCAGATCGAGGTCGGCGCCGAACTGCAGGCGGCCGTATGGATGCGGTAGCGCCATCGTGCCTTTGATGGCCGTTTCGACGGCCAGCGCGGCGGCGTTCGACAAATCGTCGACGGGCAGGATGATCACATGGTTACGCACGCCGACGCGTCCATTGGAACGGCGAAACCCGCGGAAAGTGGTGTTCTGGTCAATCACGCTCATGGTGGCTCTCTTCGATCTGGCTCTGTTGAGTGGGGAAGCTCGCTCGCAATGTCGATGCGCGAGCTGGTCGATCCTCGCGCCGGCTACCAGCGCTTCGTCTTGATGTTGTGAACATGCGCATGTTCACCCGCGCGGATCGGCGCAACGACCTTGCCGATGTCCACGCCGTACTTGAACACCGTGTCGCCGACCGCCATGTCTTTTAGCGCCACCTTGTGACCGATCGGAATGTTCTGTTTCGCCGAGATCGTCACGAGCTCGTCGTCGTCCATGATCCACGCGTTCAATTGGGTGCCCGCCTTGATGCCTTCGACAACCGCCACACCGACGGTGTCTTTCGCTTCGTGCAGCACGATATGAATCGTTTTGCGATCTGACGAAGGGCCGGCGGAAGATCCTTCACCGGATTGTTGCGGTGCACCTGCTGCGGTGTGGCTCATCAGTTGTCTCCAGTCTGTTGGTACGGTTTGGTTCGCCTGCGTGAACCCATCTTAGGCGGCACATTTGCATATGTCAACCAGATCATCTATATGTGTTTGATGAACCATATGAAGTAGAATCAATTGAAAGACAGCAGCAATGAAGATGCAACGACAGGATGAGATCGATGAATACGTTGACGACGGGTATCAATCTACCGAACGGTGCGGCCACCACGCCGGCAATCGGCGGCACGCGCTACAAGGAAGTGAAGAATGCGATGCTGGCCGCGCTGGCCGCGCACGAATGGAAGGGCGGCGAAACGATTCCTTCGGAAAAGCGGCTGGCCGAACGCTTCGGCGTATCGATCGGCACGCTGCGCAAGGCAATCGACGAACTGGTGGCCGACAACATTCTGGTGCGGCATCAGGGGCTCGGTACTTTCGTCGCGCAACACCAGCGTGATCGTCATTTCTTCCGCTTCTTCCGCATCGTCCGCCAGGACGGCGACAAGACCTACCCGAGCGTAACGCTCGTGCAGTTCAGGAAGGCCAAGGCTACGCGCGATATCGCGACGCTGCTGAAAGTCGAAACGGGCGCGCGCGTGTTCACGTTCATCAACCGTCTGGCGCTGCATGGCGAAACGGTGATGATCGACAACATCACCGTACCCGAGGCGCGTTTTCCGGGCCTGACGGAAGCCGCGCTGCGCAGCCGGCCGAGCACGCTGTACAACTTCTATCAGGATGCGTTCAACATCAACGTGCTCGGCACCGAGGAACGCGTGCGCGTCGCGGTAGCCAATGAACTCGAAAGCAAGCTGCTGGAAGTGCCGCACGGCACACCGCTTCTTGAAGTGCGGCGCGTCGCGTATTCGTACCATCAGGCGCCCGTCGAAGTGCGGATCTCGCATGCGAACACCGCACGCTACGAATACGTCGGTGCTTCGGCATCGCACGAAGAGCCGCTCTGACAAGGCCAGAAGCCAAGCGCGGTGCGCAGCGCCAAAAGCCGCCGGCCGCGCGCCGCACATGTCACGTTTTCCCGCATTTGCAATCAACAGCACGATCACCTACACTCGCTACTCATACAGATGAGTTAAATCACACGGCACTGAATTCGCTGAATGCCACGGTCACCGAAGCAAGGCGTTTCACGCGCGATCCGGTTGCCCACAACACACCATCTGTGAACCTGATTCCGGCCGCGTCGCGCAAACCGTTTTGTCGCGAGCAGGCCGGCAACAAGGAGACACTCACGATGCGTACCCCGCCTCATCGTCATCCCGCTCATGTCCTTCATGTCGCGCCTTGCCGCGTGACGCATGCGTTGCGCCGGCCGCAGCCACGCGAGACCGAATAGGCACACGCAGCCCCCACCCATCCGGTTTATCCGGTGTCGCATTTCAACAGATTGGCCGTGCCGTTCCTGTCGCAAGGAGTGTCCAGCGATGAGCCTTCGTAAAGTTGCCGTATTTCTCTCAACGCTGCTCGCTCTCGGCGCAGCTCTCACCAGTGCGCCCGCCCGCGCCGAACTGTCGGAGATCCGGATCGCGCGCCAATACGGCGTCAGCTATTTGCCGCTGATGCTGATGCAGGATCAGAAGCTGATCGAAAAGCACGCCGCGCAACTGGGCGTGCCGAATCTGAAAGTGTCATGGGTCGAATTCGCGGGCGGCAACGTGATGAACGACGCGCTGCTGTCCGATTCGTTGCAGATCGCGTCAGGCGGCGTCGCGCCGCTCGTGCTGCTGTGGGCGCGTACGCGCGGCACGCCCGTCGAGGTCAAGGCGCTGTCGGCGATCAATTCGATGCCGCTGCTGTTGAACACCAACAATCCGACGGTGAAAACGTTGAAAGACTTCACCGGCAAGGACAAGATCGCGCTGCCCGCAGCGAAGGTGTCGATCCAGGCAATCACGTTGCAAATGGCCGCGGAAAAGGCCTTCGGCGCCGGCAACCAGGGGCAGCTCGATAAATACACTGTCTCGCTGGCTCATCCCGATGCGCAGCAGGCGCTGCTGTCGGGCAATAGCGAAGTGACCGCGCATTTCGGCTCGCCGCCCTTTCAGGAACAGGAATTGGCCCACCCTGGCGTGCGCACCGTTGTGAATTCGTATGACGTTCTGGGCGGCAAGTCGACATTCAATCTGGTCTGGTGCATGACGAAGTTCTATCAACAGAATCCGAAACTCGTGCAAGCCTTCATGGCCGCGCTCGACGATGCCGAAGCGCAGATCACCAGGGACAAGCACGCGGCCGCACTCGCCTACCTGCGCATCAGCAAGGACAAGAGCAATGTCGCCGACATCGAAAAGATGATTTCGTCGCCCGATGTCGCCTTCACGACCACGCCCGAAAACACGCTCAAATACGCGGATTTCATGGCACGCACGGGCCTGATCAAGACCAAACCCGCCTCGTGGAAGGACATGTTCTTTCCGACCGCCCAATCGCTTCAAGGGAGTTGATCATGCATCGCACGCGTGCTGGAGCCACCCGCGCCACATCCTCGCCGAGCGGCATGCCGTTACTGGATGTCGCCGGCGTAACGCTGCAATACAAGACGCCGCGGCATCTCGTGATGGCAACGTATCGCGTCGACTTTCAGGTATTCGAAGGCGACCGTTTCGTTTTGCTTGGGCCATCGGGTTGCGGGAAGTCGACGTTGCTCAAGAGCGTCGGCGGCTATCTGCTGCCGACGGAAGGTTCGATCACGCTGAAGGGCAAGACGGTGACGAAGCCGGGCCCCGACCGGATGATGGTCTTTCAGGAATTCGACCAGTTGCTGCCGTGGAAGACGGTCAAGCAGAACGTGATGTTTCCGCTGCTCGCTTCGCACCGGCTGTCGGCGCGCGAAGCGGAACAGCGCGCGATGCATTACATCGACAAGGTCAACCTCACGAAATTCTCGGACAGCCATCCGCATACGTTATCGGGCGGCATGAAGCAGCGCGTGGCGATTGCGCGCGGCATGGCGATGGAACCGGACATCCTGCTGATGGACGAGCCGTTCGCCGCACTCGATGCGCTCACGCGCCGCAAGATGCAGGACGAACTGCTGACGCTATGGCAGGAAACGCGCTTCACCGTGCTATTCGTCACGCATTCGATTCCGGAAGCGATCAAGGTCGGCAGCCGGATTCTGTTGCTGTCGCCGCACCCGGGGCAGGTCAAGGCAGAACTCGATACGGCGGCGGCAGGCGAATCCGCTGCCACGCTCGAAAAACGCATCCAGCACATGCTGTTCGAAGACGAAATCCACGAGGCAGAGAATGTCTGACGCTACCGCACACGGTTCCTCATCCGTCCATCCGTCCCGTGACGACATGATCACGCGCGCGCCGCGCGGCGAGATCATTCGCGAACCCAGCGATGCACAGCATTTCAGCGTCGTCGAAAAGCCGCTGTCACCGTTCGAGCGCCTGTACAACCAGAGCTGGCTGCGCAAGTTCCTGATCCTCGCGCTGCTCGCGCTGGTCTGGGAAGGCTACGGACGCTGGCTCAACAATCCGTTGCTGTTTCCCACTTTCAGCGCGACCGTCGACGCGTTCTGCACGAGCATCGCAAACGGCGAACTGCCCGGCAAGGCATGGGCGTCGATCCACGTATTGCTGCTCGGCTACGGCTGCGGTCTGCTGCTGGCCGCGTTGCTGACGGCCGCCGCGATCACCTCGCGCATCGGCACGGACTTTCTCGAAACGATGACCTCGATGCTCAACCCGCTGCCCGCCATCGCGCTGCTGCCGCTCGCGCTGATCTGGTTCGGGCTCGGCAACGGCAGCCTGATCTTCGTGCTCGTACATTCGGTGACATGGTCGGTCGCGTTGAATACGCACTCGGGCTTTCTGTCGGTGAGCAACACGCTGAAAATGGTCGGGCGCAACTATGGCTTGCGCGGCGGGCGCTACGTCGCCGCGATTCTGGTGCCCGCTGCGTTCCCGAGCATTCTGACCGGCCTGAAGATCGGCTGGGCCTTCGCGTGGCGCACGCTGATCGCCGCGGAACTCGTGTTCGGCGTGAGTTCGGGTTCCGGCGGCCTCGGCTGGTTCATCTACGAAAACAAGAACCTGCTCGACATCGCGAACGTGTTCGCGGGTCTGTTCACAGTGATTCTGATTGGCCTCGCCGTCGAGAACCTGATCTTCCGCGTACTCGAACGCCATACCGTGCAACGCTGGGGCATGCAGTCGTGAAGCATGGCGTGCACGCACGGGAGGCTCGTTGCTAAGCGCCGACATCGCGCTGCTGGTGATTGGAGGCAGCGCGGTCGCGGGCTTCGTGTCGGGGCTGGCGGGATTTGCGTTCGGTCTCGTCGCGATGGTGTTCTGGGCATGGGCGCTGCCGCCGCAAGCGATCGGGCCGATGCTGGTGGTCGGCTCGCTGGTCGGACAGATGCTAACCGTGCATACGGTGCGCTCGCAGATACGGCCGAAGATCATCGGTCCGTTCATCGCAGGAGGCATTGTCGGCGTGCCGATCGGCGCGACGCTGCTGCCGTTCATCGATCCCGTCGGCTTTCGGATCGGCGCCGGTCTGCTGATGATCGTCTATTGCGGCGTGATGCTCGCCGCGAAAGATCTGCCGACGGTGACGGCAGGCGGTGCCTGGGCGGACGGCGGCGTCGGTGTGGTCGGCGGCATTCTGGGCGGCATTGCGGGGCTCGTCGGTCCGGCACCGACCATATGGTGCATGCTGCGCGGTCACAACAAAGATACGCAGCGCGCGATCTGCCAAAGCTTTTTCATCGCGATGCAATCGCTGACGCTCGTCACGTATGCACTGACGGGCCTGATCGGCAAGCAGACGTTAGTACTCTTCGCCTGGATGCTGCCGTCGTCGCTGCTGTTTGCGTGGCTCGGCTCACGGCTTTATCGGCGTCTGTCGGACACCGCGTTTCGGCGGGTGCTGCTTGCGCTGCTGTTCGCTTCGGGCGTGGCGCTGCTGGGCTCATCGCTTGTTCACGCGATAAAGTAATGCCGATGCGGCAACGTCAAGCGGAGTGAGCGTCATGAGTGCGATTCGCTATTTCGTCACGTTTCTGTCCGTCGCGCGCCACGGCTCGTTCGCCGCAGCCGCCGACGAAGTGTGTCTCACGCAGGCCGCCGTGAGCCTGCAGATGCGTTCACTGGAACGCGATCTCGACATGGTGCTGTTCGAACGGAGCGCGCGCTCGGTCGCATTGAGCGAACAGGGACGCACGATCGTGCCGCTCGCCGAAACGCTGGTCGCCAACTATCGGCGGATTCTGGCCACGGCGGGCCGCGACGAACTGGCGGGCGTCGTGCGGGTCGGCGCGCTGGTGTCGTCGCTGATGGGCGCGTTCGCCGATGCGATGCTGAATCTGAAACGCCGCTACCCGCGCCTCGAACTGAAGCTTTTCACGGGCCTGTCGAGTGACTTCACGCGACGCGTGGAGAACGGAGAACTCGACGCCGCCATCGTCACGCAGTCGCCCACCGGCTTTCCCGCCGCGTTGAAGTGGACGGTGCTGTATCACGAGCCGATGGTGCTGATCTCGTCGGCTGACAATCCGCACGCGCACGTCGACACGCTGCTTCGTGAGCCGTTCATCCGTTTCGACCGGCAGACGTGGACAGGCATGCTGATCGACGACGCGCTGCGCGGCCTCGACGCTTCCGTGCACGACATCATGGAGTTGAACTCGCTCGAATCGATCTGCGAAATGGTGAAGCGCGGTTTCGGCGTTTCGGTAGTGCCGCGTCTCGCGAATGCGAACTGGAATCACGAATCAGGGCTGCGCGTGACCGAGTTGCCCGAGCGGATCGCGCCGCGCCGCGTCGGCCTGCTGGAACGGCGCGAACACGGACGCGAAGCGTTCACGGCCGCCGTGAAGCGTCACTTCACGACGGCGGCCGACGTTTCCGCCAGTGGCAATGATTCGTCGAGCAGCGACTGACCAGGCTTCACGCGCGTGAACTGCACGCGCCGGCGGCTGGTTTCGAAGGCGTTCTGCTCAAGCCGCAGGCATACATACTCGGATGTGTCCAGATCTCCGGCGTCGGGAAAGTCTTCGCGGAAATGCGCGCCGCGCGAATTCTCGCGCAGCAACGCCGACTCGGTGATCGCGCGGCTAACGAGCGTCAGGTTGTGCAGGTTCATCCAGTCGTGCCACGACAGGTTGAAGCGCAGATCGCGTCCATCGACACCCGTGCGGTCCAGCCGTTCGCCGATGTCGATCAATGCGCTTCTCGCGCGCAGCAAGCCCTGCTCGTCGCGCAGGATGCCGACGTCGCGCCACATCAACTCGTACAGGTCGTCCCGTATCGATTCGAGATCGCCCGCAGGCTGGCCGAGCGGCCGCGTGCAACGTTCGATGGCGCGCTCGATCTGACTGGCATCGGCGGTGGCGAGGCGCCCATGGCGCGGCACCCAGCGCGCGAGCGTCTCACCCGCAATGCCGCCGAACACCGTCGAATTCGCGACGCCGTTGCCGCCCAGCCGGTTCGCGCCGTGCACGCCGCCCGCATCCTCGCCCGCGACGAAGAGGCCCGGCAGCGTCGTCGAACAGTCGGTCTCGAACAGCACGCCGCCCATCATGTAGTGCGCGGTCGGCACCACTTCGACCTGGCCGCCCGCCAGATCGAAGCCGCAATCCGCGCAGCGTTCGACCATGCCCTTGAAACGCTGGCGCACGCTGTCGGGCCCGAGATGATCCATGCGCAGATAGACGCCGCCGTTCGGCGTCGTGTTGCCCGCGCGCAGTTCACGGAAAATGCTGCGCGAGACGATGTCGCGCGTCGCGCGCTCGCCGCGCGGATCGTAGCGGTGCATAAAGCGCTCGCCGTCGCCCGTCAGCAGATAGCCGCCCGCGCCGCGCAGCCCTTCTTCGAGCACGGTGCCCGTCATGCGCGTATGAGTGCCCGCCAGCAAGCCCGTCGGGTGGAACTGCACCATCTCCATGTCGCGCAACGTGAGGCCGGCACGCAGCGCCATCGCCATGCCGTCGCAACTCTTGTCTGCGCTCGGCGTGTGGTACTTGTACATCGTGGGGCCGCCGCCCGTCGCGAGCAGCACGGCCTTCGCGCGCACGAAGACGAATTCGCCGCTGCGAATGTCGATCATCAGCACGCCGGCCAGTGCGCTGCCGTCTTCGGACTCGATGAATTCCACCGCGCGATGTTCTTCGAGCCGCTCGATCCCGCGCGCCCACACCTGTTCGGCAAGCCGGTTGATGATCTCGATGCCAGTCTGATCGCCCTTGTGCACCGTGCGGTCGAAGGTTTGCCCGGCGAATGCCTTCTGCTTCAGCGTGCCGTCCGGGTTGCGGTCGAAGAAGCAGCCCAGTTCGTTTTCGAGTTCGTTGATCCGCTCGACCGCGCGTGTCACCAGCGTCCACGCGAGTTCCTGGTTCGACAGCCATTTGCCGCCTTCGATCGTATCCATGAAGTGACGTTCGATCGAATCGCCCTGTGCTAGCGCGACGTTATAGCCGCCCTGCACCATGCGCGTACAGCCGCATTTGCCGAGCAATCCTTTCACGGCGATCGTGATGCGCAACTGCGGCGCGTCGGCCTGCGCATGCAGCGCGGCAAACAGGCCTGCGCCGCCGCTGCCGAGAATCAGGATGTCGGTATCCACGTGCTTCATGGTCGGTTCCCGTGATGAACGACGCTGCGTTCGTTCAGCTTTTGATGCCCAGCGACGCGAGCACCGCTTCGCGCCGCTCGCGCGTGCTCTGCTGGACCTTCGTGTAGACGCTGCCGCCGTGACTATCCATCGCGACGAGCAGCGGGCCGAATTCGCCGATCCTGAAGCGCCATAGCGATTCGGGGTTCAGGTCGTCGAGATCGACGTCTTCGATCTGTTCGATCCATGTCGTCTCCAGCGCCGCCGTGCCGCCGACGATCGCGAGATACACGCCGCCGTATTTTGCGAACGCATCGCTCGACGCCTGCCCGAGCCCGCCCTTGCCGATCACGATGCGCACGCCGTACTGCGCCATCAGCGCCGCGGTGAAGCGCTCCATGCGTGCGGACGTCGTCGTGCCGACGCAGACGGGCTCGTAGCCCGCCGGATGTGCGTCCGAGCGTGGCACCTTGCGCACGTTCGGCGCGGTGTGAATCACCGCATGGCCGCGCAGATCGAAGCGAGTCGTGCGGCCACGGTCGAACATATGGATCTGCGTGGCGTCGCGGATGCCGAACAGCGTGCCTGTCAACGTAACGGTGTCGCCCGTGCGCAACGCGCGAATCTGCGCTTCGCTAGCGGGCATGGACAGGGTGTGATGAGTCATCGATCGTTCCTTGACGGTGTGCGTGCCGATGCGGACAGCCCGCGTGTCAGTAGCCGTACTCGACGCCCGCCGGCGTCAGCGTGGCGCGCGCGCGGCGGGCCGAATGACACTGCATGTTCACGGCAACCGGATTCATCGTGATATGCGTCGCCGCCAGTTCGAGGTGGACCGCGAACGATGTCGCGTCGCCGCCGAGCCCCTGCGGGCCGACGCCCAGGCGGTTCACCGCGGCCGATAGTTCCTGCTCCAGCGCGGCCGCCGCCGGATCGTCGCAATGCGTACCGAGCGCGCGCGTCGCGGCACGCTTGGCGAGCCACACGCACAGATCCGAGGTACCGCCGACGCCCACGCCTACAATCGTCGGCGGACACGTCTTGCCGCCCGCATCGACCACGCAGTCGATCACGAAGCGTTTGATCGCGTCGACACCTTCCGCCGGAATCGCCATTTTCAGAAACGAGTTGTTTTCCGAACCGCTGCCCTTCGGAATCATTTCGATCACGAGCGTGTCGGCTGTCGAGTCGAAGTCGATATGGATCGCGGGCATCAGCACGCCGCAAGACGAATGTTCGTTGTTCCGCGTCAGCGGATGCACGACCGACGAGCGCAATGGATGCTCGCGCGTGGCCCGTTCGCAGCCGCGCCGGATCGCTGCTTTCAACGCGACGCCGTCGAGCGCGAGGCCCGTGCCGATCGTCACGTTGTAGATCGGCAGCCCGGTGTCCTGGCACAGCAGGTTGTCCTGATCTTCGGCAATCGCGATATTGGTGCGCATTGTGCCCAGCACGCGGCGCGCGGTGTCGTCGGTTTCAGCGCGTTCGAGGCGCGCGATACCGTCCTTGATGTCGGGCGGCAAATGCTTCAGCGCGCGTATGTACAACTGCTTCGCGACCTCTTCGATCTGCTGCATGTCCATTGATGAATCTCCGTCGGGGGACCGTGCGTTCACAACGTGAGCGACAGCGCAAACGCCAGCCCGATGACCAATGCGCCGCCCGCTGTCGCCGCGATCAGGTTCTTGCGCAAACCGCTCCATGGCCGGTATTCGATGAGCAGAATGCGCACGCCGCCGAACAGATGCGCGGCCAGCAACGTGACGAGGCCCCACTCGGCGAATACGAAGGCGGGTTGCCTCGTCACGGCGAGAAACGACTCGAACGATGCTGCGCCGTGCAAAGCGGTGCCGAGCGCCCAGAAGTGCAGCGGCAGAAAGAAGGCGAGCGCGAGTCCGGACAGACGGTGCACAAGAAAGGCCCACCACGCGGGATGGTTGCGCGCGCGCGAGTCGGCGCGCCGGCCAGGGGTGCGGTGTCCGGCGTGGTTCGTGTCTGTTGCCGGTTTCGCTGCGCGTGCCATGTCGCTCATTGCGGCCCTCCTACCAGCGCGAAGACCGCGCGCAGACCGGCAATCGCCAACGCAATGCCGACGATCACGCTCGCCACCCCGACGCTGCGCCCGCGCCAGCCGAGCCACTCCTCGGCGATCCTTCTCAAGCCGACAGGCACATGCGCGGACGACGCAAGCACGAACACTGAATAGAACACCGCCCACGCCGTATTGCCGTGCAGACGCCCGATCACGTTCGCCGCGCTCAGCCCGCCATGCACGACGATAGTCATGGTGACAAGATGGACGGCCACGCATAAGGTCAGCACCATCGCCGACAGGCGCTGCAACCGCCAGCCGCTCATCATCGCGGTTCTCCTTTCGGCGCATGGCCGCGAAGCCGCTTCAGGCCGGCAATGCTGGCCGTCGGCTGCAGCGACTTGGGACACCGTTCGGTACACGAGCCGAGCGTATGGCACGAATGACAGCCTGCGTCGTTGGAGACGGCTGCGACGCGGGTTTGCTGCTGGATGTCGCGTACGTCGTTGACGAGCGTCCACGCACGATTGAGCGCGGCGGGTCCAAGATAGTCGGGGTTCCATGCGACCACGTCGCAGCTCGCATAACAGACACCGCAGCCGATGCATTCAATCCCCGCGTCGGCCGCCTTGCGTTCGGCGGAGGCGGGATCGACGCAAGCGGCAGGTTCGTTACGCGTGTGCTCGCCCTTGAAATAGCCCTTCGCGTCGCGCCATTTGTCGAAGAAGGCGGTCATATCCGTCGCCAGATCCTTGATGACGGGCAGGTGACTGAGAGGTGCGATTTCGAGCACGTCACCGGCGTGCTTCATGACTTTGGTGACGTGCGTGCGGCAGGTCCATCGCGCGCGGCCGTTGACGGTCATTGCGCATGAACCGCACATGCCGACCCGGCACGCAAAGCGATAGGACAGCGTCGCATCCAGATGGCGCTGGATGTGGATCACCACGTCGAGCACGGTCTGACTTTCCATGCGCGGCACGTCGAAGCGCTGAAAGCTGCCTTCGTCGTTACCGCGCCAGACGTCGACCTTGAGTTGCGGGGGAGTGATTCGCATCGTGACCGTTGAGGTTCGAATGATTGCGAAGCCAGTCTAAGGGGCGCGCGCCGCCCGTCAAAGCCAAAGATTCTTGTTGCAAGCTCAAGGTTTTTTTATGCTCGCGGGCGTGCGAGTGCCTGTGAGAACGATCTTGAAACCGCCCCACCAGGCTTGTCATTTCAGAGTGCTCGAAATTCCGCGCTAACATATGTTCGATTGCCCAATTGGAGTGCGTACGCACTCGTCGACGCCTGGGAACGCCGCCGCGTCCGCGGGTCTAGTGGATCCTGAGTTGCCGCAACACGCAACTAATCCACGAAGTCGGACAGCTTTAGTCAAACGGTCTGCAGAATGAGAAAACGATTACCTCCGCTTAACTGGTTGCGCGCATTTGAATCCTCTGCCCGGCATCTCAGTTTCACCCATGCGGCGACCGAGTTGAGCCTGACCCAGGCGGCGGTAAGCCAACAGGTGAAGGGACTCGAGTCGCAGTTGGGGGCAGTCCTCTTTAAGCGCTTGCCAAGAGGACTCGAGCTCACTGAGGCCGGGCTAGCCTATTTGCCGGTTGTCCACGAGGCCGTAGAGCGACTGGCGGCCGCAACTGAAGAGATCTTCGGGCAAGGTCACGGCAGAGTCCTTACCGTTCGGGTCAGCCTGGTGTTTTTTACCCATTGGCTGGCAATGCGCTTACCCGACTTTCGTGAACGCCACCCCGAGGTCAATCTGCGTATCACCAGCAACATATGGGGGGGCGATTCGAGCGTGACCGACGTCGAAGCCGATATGGAAATCCGCTATGGACATGGAGAATGGACGGGACTCAAGGCCGAGCGGCTGACCTGGGATACGTTGCTGCCGGTCTGCGCCCCATTCTTGCCCTCCGAACAGGCGCCACTGGCTACGCCGAAGGATCTCCGTTACCACGAACTACTCCACGTCCTGGGCTACGAGGAGGGCTGGGGATACTGGTTGAAGAAAGCAGGCGCGGGACAGGTCGACTCTTCGAAGGGAATGCAGTTCGATACCTTGATCTCTGCTTTGAGAATGGCCGAGCTTGGTCAAGGGGTGGCCTTGGCGCGCTCGTCGCTGGTCCAGTCGATGCTGGACACCGGGCAACTGATAGCGCCTTTCAAATCCCGGCTTACGACCAGTGAAGCTTTCTACCTGGTCTATTCTCCTCACAGCATCGTCAACCCTGATGCCGCGGCGTTCGTGGCCTGGTTGAGTGCGAAGGCTCAGGAGGGGCGTGCGCGGAACTGATCAGGCAGGTTGACATCGCACGTCCATTTCGCGGGGCTGCCAGTGATCGACTGGTCATTTTCCTGCGCGTTCACTCCGCCGGCCTCAGTCATAAATAAAATAGCCCCATCCTCGTTTTTTTTATTGCTTTACCGGCTCCCCGTTGTATCCGACAGTGATCCCCAGTTCGTCGCCAAGGCCCCTCGCCTCGCATTCGAAATGCGGTTGATTGGTGCTGGCGGCGACCCACCACAATGACGACCTGCGTTTCGGATCTGCAGGTCCTGGAGATGAGTCGGTGAGCCATGGGAAAGCATGATCAACTGCCTTTTAGCGGCGTGAAAGTCATCGACTTTGGCCAGTACATCGCCGGCCCGGCCGTGGCGATGATCCTGGCGGATCTCGGCGCCACCGTCATTCACGTCGATCCCCCTGCTGGGCCGCTTTGGGACAGCCCGGCCAATGCCGTACTGAACCGCAACAAGTATTGCTTGCAGCTTGACCTGAAGTCCGCGCAGGGGCTCGAGGCGGCCATGGCATTCATCGCGCGTGCCGATATCGTGATCGAGAACTTCCGGCCGGGCGTCATGACCCGGTTGGGTCTGGACTTCGCCGAGCTGCGTCGTCAAAGACCCGAGCTCATTACGCTGTCCATCCCTGGCTTCGCCAGCAACGACCAGTTGCGTCGTCACTGGCGCGCCCTCGAGCCGATTATTGCGTCGGCCTCCGGGGTATTCACCGATATGGGTCAGAACCGCGTACTGATGGGGATAAACCCGAGCTTTTCGCCGCTGCCGCTAGCCTCGTCCTACGGCACCATGCTGGCTGTCTCCGCGGTGGCACTCGCTCTGCAAGCGCGGGAGCGCACGGGAGTGGGTGATCAAATCGAGGTGCCTCTGGCCGCGGCGGTGATGGAGGGGCTCTCTTACAACTCGATCAAGATCGACGGTTATCCCGAGCGCTACAAGACCTTGCGCGAAAAGGAAATTGAGCGGCGGCGGTCGGAAAATCTTCCGATGAACCTCAGCTACGAAGAACTGCAAGAATATCTCGACCCCTTTTACCGCACCTACGAGTGCGCGGACGGTCGCAAGTTCTATGCGGTATGCCCGTCACACCGCTCGCACGCCAGGCGTTGCCTTCAGGCGATGGGGTTGTACGAGGAAATGCTATCTGCCGGGCTGCCGACAGTGAGCGACCCATACCTTCCTATCTCTCAGTGGGAGGGGGACGCCTCACTCGGTGTCTACCCGTTGCCTGACCATTGGGCCCGGCGCATTTCGGCACGCATGAAGGAGGTGTTCCTGACCAGGACAGCGACCGAGTGGGAAAAAATTTTCGGCGAAGGCCGGTTTCCCGGTGCGCCCCACCGATCGACTCAAGAATGGTTGCATGACGAGCACGCCAACGCCGCGGGTCTGGTGGTCGATGTCGACGACCACCAGTACGGCAACATGAAACAGCCCGGCGCGATCGCCTGGCTGGAAGACAGTGCCGACTTGATGCTCTCGCCCGACTCACGCCGCACGGTGAGTCTCAAAGAAGCCCTGGCCATCCTGGATAAGTGCGCGCCCACGGCACTGCCGCCCCCATCTGAACAGCATGTTGGCGGCTGGCTTGACGGTGTGCGTGTCCTCGATCTGACCAATGTCATCGCGGGTCCGCATTCGACCTCCTACCTCGGCCGGTTCGGCGCCGAGGTTATCAAGCTCGACCCCGTAACGCCCAACTATGATCCCTGGAACACAGTGGTCTTTGGCATGTCTTCGGGCCGCGGCAAGCAAAGCGTCCTGGTCGACCTGAACCACCCTGACGGACGCGAGGTGTTTAACCAATTGGTTCGTTCGGTTGATGTGATCGTGATGAATGCACCGGATCGTCAACTGGCACCTTTGGGTCTTGACGAAGCCAGTCTCCAGGCCGTCAACCCTGGCGTGATCTTCTGTCAACTGGATTGCTTTGGGGGACCGCGTCGCGGCCCGCGGACCGATTATCTCGGTTACGACGACTTGATCCAGGCCAGCACCGGCATCATGCTGCGCTTCGGCGGCGGCATGGCAACGCCAGAGGAACACGCTCACGTCGGAACCATTGACGTGAATTGCGGGTTCGCTGCAGCGCTCGGCGTTGCCGCCGCGTTATATCGCAAAGCCAGAACCGGCCAGATCAGCCGCGCCCGGACCTCCCTGGCATCGCTCGGCAACCTGGTGCAGATTCCCTTCTGCTACGACTACCCACGGCGGGCCCCGTTCGATGAGCCTTCCGGCCGTAGCGCCCAGGGCTTTGGCAACCTGTCACGCTTCTTTCGGGCCGCGGATGACTGGTTGTATGTGGACGCCAGCGAAAAGGAACTGGACAAGCTAAACGCCGTAGAGGGGCTGACGGGCATCCGCGACGCGGCAGATCCCGCAGCGTTTCTCAGTTCCGCGTTCGCCACGGCCTCCGCCGAAACCTGGCAGACGCGGTTGCAAGCGGCCAATGTGGCGGCAGCCATTCCGGACAATATCGACAACTTGCGCCAACGCTACAGCCGCCCTGCAGACAATCGTCCGGGTATCGATAACGCCAGCTATTCATTCAGTGTGTATGCCGAGCATCCGAGTGGACGACGCGTCATCCAACTCGATCCTTTTGCGATTCGCCCTCACGTTGCTCCGATCCGCGCACTGGCGCCAGCAGAAAAGTTTGGTGCCTCGACCCGAGGGGTTCTGCGCAAGATGGGCTACAGCGATACCCAGATTGCGACGTTGATTGCGCGAGGGGCGGTCGGCGAAAGCTGGTGCGAAGAGTACTTGCCCAGCTGAACACGTCACCGTTGCGGGCAAGCCGGAACAAATCGCAACCGCTCCGCTGATGGGTGGGCGCGGCCGATAGCAGCAAGCACCCTAGAAGAAAAAAGGCTGTAGCGAAGGGGTGTTCGAATATTTATAAGATTGGAGACGAAGATGCACGTACGACACCGCAAGCTCCCGGGTACCGAAAACACCCGGCGAGGCGCAGAAATCGTTATCGAGAACCTCAATCGAGCTACGCAGCACATGGCGCGAAAACGCCCATGGCGAGGCACGGGGAAGGAGGTACCCTGCGCGCCTCCCTGTCGCCGCAGCCGATCTGCAGACACAGCACTACCGCCTGCGCTGCCAGGTGCCTTCCGCACCGAAAGACATTGAGGGTAACGATCATGCAAGACCAGGGCAACACATTTGTGAGCTTCCGCAATGTTCGGAAGACATACGACGGAGAAACACTCGTCGTCAAAGACCTGAATCTCGACATCCAGAAGGGGGAGTTTCTCACTTTGCTTGGTCCGTCCGGCTCGGGAAAGACCACCTGTCTCATGATGCTCGCCGGGTTTGAATACCCAACCGATGGAGAAATCTGGCTGGATGGTCAGTTACTTAATCGTATTCCGCCGCATAAACGCGACATTGGAATGGTATTTCAGAACTATGCACTCTTTCCACACCTGACCGTCGGACAGAACCTCGAGTATCCCCTCAAGGTTCGCAAGATGCCGGCAGACGAGCGGGCCGCGCGCGTCAAGCGGGCGCTCGAGATGGTCCACATGGAAAAGCTGGGTAAGCGAATGCCAGGTCAGCTCTCAGGCGGTCAGCAACAGCGAGTGGCGCTTGCGCGTGCGTTGGTGTTCAACCCAAAGCTTGTGCTGATGGACGAACCGCTTGGCGCGCTGGACAAACAGCTGCGCGAGCACATGCAGATAGAGCTCAAGGCATTGCACGAATCTCTTGGCCTGACCTTTGTGTACGTTACACACGATCAAGGTGAGGCGCTCACGATGTCTGATCGAGTAGCGGTCTTTGATCAGGGGGTGATCCAACAGCTCGACCGGGTCGACTCGCTCTACGAATCGCCGAGGAATCTGTTTGTAGCCAACTTCATTGGTGACAGTAACCGGGTGGAAGGCACCGTCGTAAGCCGGGATGGTAATTATTGCGAGTTGCGCATTGCAGACGGTACGACCGTACGTGCGCTGAATGTTGCCGGGCTCAATGTCGGTAGCCGCGCCACAGGGGTGATCCGTCCCGAGCGGCTCTCGATTGGACGGCAATCCGAACAGCAGCGCAATGTCATCAACAGCGAAACGCTTGGGATGATCTACTTCGGCGATCACGTCCGGCTACGCTGCCGCTGCCCCGGAGAAACAGAGTGTTTCGTGAAGGTTCCGCTCGGGCAGGACGGGGCCGCCCATGTCCAACCGGGAAATCGAATCGCGTTGTCGTTTCATGAAGATCATCTAAGAGTTTTCAATTGACCACGCGTAGCGAAATCACCTTGTGCCAAGGAGAACGAAATGAGGTTCTTTAGAAATACGGTCGGCGTGGCTGCCATGATGTGTTGTTCCGCTTTCGCATTGGCCGACGGCCTTACGACGGTCAATTACGGTGGCGCCGTGGGGAACGCCGAGAAGGCTGCCTGGGTTGAACCGTTCTCGAAAGCGAGCGGTATTCCGACGAATGCGATTGAGTACACGGGCGAAATGGCCAAAGTCAAAGCGATGGTCGACGCCAAAGATGTCACGTGGGATGTCGTCGAAGTCGAGTCGGCAGACATCGGACGCGGCTGTCAGGACGGACTCTTCGAGAAGCTCGACTGGTCGAAGATCGCGAAAAAGGGTGATCTGGTGCCTGGATCGGTGACTCCCTGCGCTGCCGGCACATTCGTCTGGTCGACCGTGCTGGCATACAACCCGACGCTGACAAAGGGCACGCCACAGGGCTGGAAGGATTTTTGGGACGTCAAGAAATTTCCTGGCAAGCGTGGCATGAAAAAGGAGGCGCGTTATAACCTCGAATTCGCACTGATGGCAGATGGCGTTCCGGCGAAAGACGTGTACACCGTGCTGGGCACGGAGGCTGGCGTCAATCGGGCGTTCAAGAAGATGGCCGAGCTCAAGCCATACATTCAGTGGTGGGAGGCTGGCGCGCAGCCGCCCCAGTTCCTGGTCGCCGGTGATGTTTCGATGTCCACCGCGTATAACGGCCGCATCGATGCCGCAATGCGGGCGGGGAACAAGAACCTGGGTATTTCGTGGTACCAAAGCATCTATGAGCTGGACTATTTCGTAATTCCGAAGGGCTCGAAAAATAAGGACGCAGCCGAGAAGTACTTTGCCTACGTGCTCGAACCGCAGTCCCAAGCTGCGTTCGCGCAGCACATTCCGTACGGGCCAACCAACAAGGGCGCCTTAAAGTTGCTTGATGCAACCACTCTTGCAAACCTGCCTAACTCGCCGAAGAATGGCAAAGATGCTATCCCCAACGACGTAGGGTTCTGGACCGACCATGGTGATGCGCTAGAACAGCGTTTCACCGCGTGGGCAGCGCAATAACGCGAATCGCGTACCCATCGCTCGAACACATGGGTACGCGAAGGAGAGAGACATGAGCGCGGTAACTACTCAGCAGCAGGATTGGCATTTGCGTGAGCTCAAGCGATCGCTTAGGAACGTGAATTTACGTAAGCAAATGGCGGCGCTGGCGCTGGTCGCTCCTCTTGCTATTTTCATTTTTCTGGTATTCGTGATGCCCGTTGCATCCATGATTTCGCGGTCTATTCAGAGTCCGGAAGTCGTTGACGCGTTGCCAGACACGACGGCGGCGCTGCGAAACTGGGATCGGAAATCGGCAGTTCCGGATGACGCTTTTCGCGGGCTGATGCTGGATATCGAGCGCAACGGCGGGAACAACAGTTCGGGTACCGCTGCCGGTCGACTGAACGGGCAGAAGGAGGGTTTCCGTTCGCTGTTTTACAAGACTTCCAGCGCACTTCCGTTCGGCGACGATGATTCGGCGCTGCCGGCACACGAGGTTCGACAAAAGCTGATCGAAATCGACAGGCGTTGGGAAGATCCCGGTTACTGGCAGGTAATCGCTAAAGATTCATCCCGATACACAAGTCAGTATCTCCTCGCGACGATGGACTACCGTCGCAATTCTGCCGGTGACATCGTTCCGGTTGATCCAGGCGCCTCGGCATATCGGGAGGTATTCAAGCGAACGTTCGTGATTAGCGGCCTGGTAACGCTCGCCGCGCTGCTCCTCGGCTACCCCCTGGCATATTGGATCTCCAGTCTGCCGGCGGGTAAGGCAAATCTGCTGATGATCCTGGTGCTCCTTCCCTTCTGGACTTCGATCCTCGTGCGGATCTCCGCCTGGATTGTCATCCTTCAAGGATCGGGCCTCGTCAACAAGGCGTTGCTGTCGCTGGACCTGATATCGTCTCCATTGACACTGCTGTTCAACCGGACGGGGGTGCTGATCTCGATGACTCATATCCTCCTGCCGTTCATGATTCTGCCGCTGTACAGCGTCATGAAATCAGTGCCAGCCAGCTATACGAAGGCAGCGATCTCGCTGGGTAGTCACCCGTTCGGCGCGTTCTGGAAGGTCTACTTTCCGCAAACGCTGCCAGGAGTCGGCGCCGGCGGACTGCTGGTATTCATCACGGCTTTGGGCTACTACATTACTCCCGCATTGCTGGGCGGAGCCGGCGACCAGATGGTGAGCTACTACATCGCGTATTTCACGAATGTGGCCTTGAACTGGGGCATGGCGTGCGCACTGGGAGCGGTTCTGCTTCTCGTGACGTTGATACTCTTCGGTGTTTATCGAAAGATCGTCGGCAACGAACTGAAGGTAGGTTAGGACCATGAAAACGACCGTATTGCGTTTTGCACCTTATACATCGGCTCCCGAGATCGCGTGGCACTACTTTTTGCGATCGACCAATGTCATGATCCTGCTTTTTCTGGTCTTGCCGATACTGGTGATCATCCCGCTTTCTTTCACGGACAATACATTCCTGGTCTATCCGATACACAAGTTCTCGTTCAAGTGGTACCACAATCTGTTTACGTCGATTGACTGGCTTCGTGCCGGAAAAAACAGCTTCATCGTAACTCCGCTTGCCACGATCCTGGCCACTGTCCTCGGGACGTTGGCCGCGTTGGGCCTCAACAAGGCGACGTTCAAAGGCAAGGGCGCGCTGATCGGCATTTTGATCTCGCCGATGATCGTGCCGGTGATCGTCACTGCCGTCGGGATGTATCTGTTCTTTGCGAAGTGGGGGTTAGCCGGGTCGTACCTTGGTCTGATTTTGGGTCATACCGCTATCGCTGCTCCATTCGTGGTGGTCACTGTCAACGCCACCCTTGCCGGGTTCAACCAGAACTACGTGCGCGCGAGCCTGAGCCTCGGTGCGTCGCCCGTCACGACATTCTTCTCCGTCACCCTGCCCATCATTGCGCCGGGCGTTATTTCTGGAGCCCTGTTTGCATTCGCCACGTCGCTCGATGATGTCGTCATCACGATGTTCATCGCGGGTCCGACACAAGGTACATTGCCGTTGCAGATGTTCATCGGCCTCCGGGAAAACATTACGCCGACGATTGCTGCTCTTGCGACAATTCTGATTGTATTTTCCAGCCTGCTTCTGGTGACGATGGAGTGGCTGAGGTCCAGAAGCGCGGCGCGACAGATAGCGACGTGACATTGCTTGCCGCGGCACCTGTCGCATTATTCCCGTGGAAGCCGTCGGGCATGGCGTAGTGGTACATCCTTGAATGGTTTATGTTATCTGGATTTACCATTTCGCCTTGCCTGCCCGCTTTCGTTCACCGTCAGAGAGGACAAGCATGGCTTTTTCAGCCCTTTATCTGCAGCAGAATGACAGCGGTTTTTCGGCCGGGGTTACCAGCCTCGATGACCGAACCCTCGACAAGCATCCCCTCGCAGCCGGCGAAGTGCTCATTCGTATCGCGCACTCGACGCTTAACTACAAGGACGCGCTAGCCGTCACGAACCGCGGTCCGGTCGTACGCGCCTGGCCAATGGTCGCGGGTATCGATGGCGCCGGCGAGGTGGTGACATCGACAGATTCTCGCTGGAAAGCGGGAGATATTGTCCTCGTCAACGGATGGGGCCTCGGCGAAACACACTGGGGGTGCCTCGCAGAGAAAGCCCGCCTGAAGGCCGACTGGCTGATTGCGGTACCGCAGGGACTATCAACGGCCGAAAGCATGGCAATCGGGACGGCCGGTTACACGGCGATGCTATCCTGCCTTGCGCTGGAACAGGCCGGTGTCAAGCCGGCCGACGGTGAAGTCCTCGTGACCGGCGCGAGCGGCGGTGTGGGCAGCGTGGCAATCTCGCTATTGAGCAGTTGGGGATTTACGGTCGTGGCATCGACGGGCAAGCCGGAGCAGGCGCATTTTCTGAAGCGTATCGGCGCCGCCGATGTGGTCGATCGGGACTCGCTGTCGGCAGCCGGCAAGCCGTTGCAGAAAGAGCGCTGGGCGGCGGTGGTGGATTCTGTCGGCTCGCATACGCTTGCCAACGCATGCGCACAGACGAAATATGGCGGCGCCGTAACGGCATGTGGTCTCGCGCAAGGCATGGAGTTCCCGGCGAACGTTGCGCCTTTCATTCTGCGCGGTATAAAACTGTTGGGCATCGACTCGGTTATGTGTCCGATCGCTCATCGTCAGATAGCGTGGAATCGGCTCGCTGCGGATCTGGATCGAGCAAAGCTCGCCGAACTCACGCACCGGATAGCGTTGCACGACGTGCCGGAGGCAGCCGTGCAAATGATGGATGGAAAGCTGAGCGGTCGCACGGTTGTCGACATTTGCCGTAGCGCATGATGTCGGGCGCTTCCGTTCGGATTTGAAGGTCTGCGACTTCAGGACCGGTGGTGTGCTCTCCCGTGCCGGGATCTGGCGGCACGGGAGCTGTAGCGGGTTTTGCAGTGGAAAGACTACCTCGCCGTCGGCATCGCGAATTCGGCACCTTGCTCGATACTCTCCGGCCAGCGTTGCATGATTGACTTCTGACGCGTATAGAACCGGACGCCTTCTTCTCCATACGCGTGCGTGTCACCGAACAAGCTACGCTTCCAGCCGCCAAATCCGTGCCACGCCATCGGTACCGGAATCGGTACGTTGATGCCAACCATTCCAACCTCAATTCTCCGGCCAAACTCGCGCGCGATGTGTCCATCGCGAGTGTAACAGGCGACGCCATTGCCGAATTCGTGCGCGTTGACCAGGTCGACGGCCTCTGTAAAGTCCTTCGCACGGACGCAGGACAGCACCGGTCCGAAGATTTCCTCTTGATAGATTCGCATCTCGGGCGTGACGTGGTCGAACAACGTGGCACCGGTAAAAAAGCCTTCCTCGTGCCCCGGAACTTTGAGGCCACGTCCATCGACAACCAGCGACGCGCCTTCTTCGACGCCAATCGCGATGTAGTTTTCAATGCGTTCCAGCGCCTGACGTGTGACGATCGGCCCCATCTCGGCGTCGGGCTCCGTGCCGTTCTTTACTATTACGGAGCGTGCTCGATCAGCGAGCCGCGGAATCAGCTTGTCCGCAACGTCGCCTACGAGGACTGCGACCGAGATCGCCATGCACCGTTCACCCGCGGAGCCGTAGCCTGCGCCGACCAAAGCGTCGACGGCTTGATCAATGTCGGCGTCGGGCATCACAACCATGTGATTCTTCGCTCCGCCAAGCGCCTGGATCCGTTTTCCGTGCTTTGCCCCCGTCTCGTAGATGTAGTTGGCAATCGGCGTCGAACCGACGAAACTGATCGCTTTTACGTCAGGATGTTCGAGCAGAGCATCCACGACTATCTTGTCCCCTTGCACGACGTTGAACACTCCGTCAGGCAACCCGGCTTCCTGCAGCAAGCGGGCCATGTAGAGCGACGCTGAGGGATCACGCTCGCTGGGCTTCAGAATGAACGCATTGCCTGCGGCAATCGCGATCGGAAACATCCAGCAAGGAACCATGCACGGAAAGTTGAAAGGCGTGATTCCCGCGACAACGCCGAGTGGTTGCCGGGTCGTCCAGTTGTCGATGTCGGTCGACACCTGTTCCGTATGGTCACCCTTCAGCAATTGCGGAATGCCGCAGGCAAACTCGATCACATCGATGCCCCGTGCCACTTCGCCTTGTGCATCGCTGAACACTTTTCCGTGCTCGGCGGTCATGATCGCTGCCAGTTCGTCCTTGTGCTGGTTCATCAGTTCGAGAAAGCGGCGCATGACGCGCGCGCGACGGATGGGTGGCGTATTACTCCATCCCTGGAACGCCTGTTTCCCCGACGCTACGGCGGCACTTACGTCGGACGCGTCGCCGAGGTGCAGCATGCGTGCCGGAGAACCGGTCGCGGGGTTGAATATCGGCTGCTTTCGAGTGCCGGTGCCTGGCACGCGGCGACCGTTGATGAAGTGAACCACGTCTGCGTCGTCGTTGAAGGGCTGCATTTCATACTCCTTGCTGGGATCGGAACAGGCTCTAAGGGCCACAAAAATGGGCGATGGGAATAGGGTTCTGCTTCCCGATGCCAAGAGTTGTTGTCGCATCTGAATGACCTTCACTTCGATCGCTCAGATGCGGTTTTTTTGAGGGGGGAATTTGCTTACCAGAGACCGCGGTAGAGCTCGACCATTTCCTCGACCGAGGGCACGCGTGGGTTATTGCCAGGCGAGCCGGAGGCCAGAGCCTGCCGTGCCATGGTCGGCATTAAGCTGAAGAAGCGCTCGCGGTCGATACCAAATTGTTCGGGCGTCGGCACCTGAAGGTCATCGTTGATCGACCGCAATTCAGCGAGCAACCTGGCGTTGGCGGCCTGCGTACTGTCCTGCCTGTCGGCCACGCCCATGGCACGAGCGCAATCAGCGTAGCGTTCTTCCGCCGCCGGGATCGAGAACGCGGTCACACTGGGCAGCAGCATGGCGTTGGACAGCCCATGGGGAACGTGGAAAAAGGCGCCGATCGGTCGACTCATGCCGTGTACCAGCGCCACGGACGCAGCGGAAAACGCCACACCGGCGAGCGTCGAACCGAGCATCAGGGCTTCGCGGGCGGCTGTATCCTGGCCGGATCGATAGGCTTTACGCAGATTGGGGGCAATCAAGCGCATGGCCGCCAGGGCCTGACTGTCGCTGTACAGGTTGGCTTTCTGGCTGACGTAGGCTTCGATCGCGTGGGTCAGCGCATCAATACCCGTATCGGCGGTGACGCGCGGCGGCAGGCTGAGGGTCAGGTCGTAGTCGACCAAGGCTGCCACGGGCATGAAGCCGATGCCCACACAGAGCATTTTTTCGTCGTTCTGCTGGTCAGTGATGATCGTGAAACGGGTCACTTCCGAGCCGGTTCCCGCAGTGGTGGGCACCGCGATAATGGGCAACCCAACCTCGGTAACAACGCGCGGAAACTTATAGTCGCGCATTTCTCCACCATGCTTGGCAAGAATGCCAATCGCCTTGGCGCTGTCGATCGGACTGCCGCCGCCCAGTGCAATGATACTGTCGTAGTCTCCTGCGCGAGCCTTCTCCACGCCAGCTCGAATCGAGTCAACCGTGGGCTCGGGGACCGTATCAGCGAAAATTTCGGCTGTCATGCCATTGGCGGCGAGATTTTCCTGAATGCGCCCGGCATAGCCCAACTGCACCATCATCTTGTCGGTGATGATCAGAGGTCGACTGCAGCCGAGAGTCGCCAGAACCGTGGGAACTGTCTCGCTGGCGTTGGCGCCGACCTGGAGGATGCGCGGCAAAATCACATGGTTAGACATATCGAATCCAGTATGAATGTCGGTTAAAAATAAAAAGCAATCCGGGATCTAATCATTAATTGAAGTATTCATCTCGATGCCTGGTCTTTCTGATAATTTAGATAACCAGACATCGATATCTTTGCTATTGGGAATGGTGAAACTTGCCGGAGCGGTATAGTTTTCGGTGTTCGTTAATTCCCAGTTAGGCATCACCTGTTCGAGAGGTCCCTGCAGGCGTGCATCGCGATGACGCAATAAATCCAGCGTCATTAACAGAGATAGCGGCAAAGTGATATGCCCATGGCCGCGCCGGCCGTGCGTTGCCCGAAGTGAATGGCCCTGACTTCGTAAGCCGATAGTTGATTAAGCTTCCACATGACTCATCGTCTCGTCTCCCGGACCCGCAGATTTGCTGCAATGCAGGTCATCATTGTCGTCGGTAGCCGTCAGCACTGGTCAATCGCGTTTCGGCTGCAAGCTGCCGGGGCGGCGCGCTGAGGTTACTGTCGGTTAGAACGAGGAGCGGGTAAAGCAATAAAAAAGCCGATGATGGGTCCGCTTTACTTATGGCTATGGCCGTCGGGGCGAGGTGGAAGGCTATTTTTGCCCATCCCCCGCCGAACTGAGCGATCTGAAGAAGCAGTTACATTAACCTCGCCCACGTCATGTGAGCGGTCGTCGCGCGCGAGAGCGACCTTCGGCGGGGATATTTGTGCTGATCCGCCCCGCCGCCCTCGATCGATATGACAAGCAGTTCTTCCCCGCTTCGAACACGATGTCGGTCGCGACGTTCGGCTGGTGCGAGCAGGAACGCCTTTCTTGCGTATAGGACTTCAACGCCTGATGCCCTCCAGTGGCGCCATACAGACTGAGCGTTCGGCGCTGCAATGGCCGTTGCCAAGCCGGATCTTGAGGCGGGTGCCGCGCCTCACAGCGATCTAGCGCCGCTGTCTCAGCAAGTCGAATTGGCGCTGTTGTCTCAGCGAATTCAGTTCGCGCTGCTGCCTCACCAAATCCAGGTCGCGCTGTTGTTTCAGTAATTGGAGTTGTTCGTTCTGGAGTTCGATCTGTTGCTTCTGCGCTTCCAATTGCGCTCTATAGGCCCCCATGCTTTGGTCAGCCAGCGCTTCCTGCGGGTAAGTCTGCGCGTAGGCGAGGGAACAGCCAGCCGTCAATGTCGCAGCGACGATAAGTGCTTTCATGATGCCGCCCGGGCGGATGCTCTTTTGGGATATTTTAGGCCAGAAAGGTGGGGCATCGGCGGGACCGACGTGGCTGTCGGCGTCGTGCCTGGATCGGTGATTGCGTATGTTGAGCGAGCGGCGTGCGTGGCAACGAGAGGCCGGCATCGACCCGTTGCAGCCGGTCGAGCAGTCTCTGTTCTAAGGGTAGGTATCGGAGTGGAACGGTCATTCCGTGCCGTCGCCTGGGGGACAAGTCATCGGCCTCTGCGGACGCTTAGACCCGTGAGTTGGTGAGGCGGCTTACGCCGTGCAAGGATGACGTCTTGCTCGACCCTCGAATTGCTCTCGAACTTAAGTTTGATTTCTCTATAAGCAATCAGCTTGTCGTTCACCAGATCGAAAGGAAGCGCCCGCAAGGTTAGGGATGGTGTTCAGAACTCGTTTTGCCGCACTGAGCCACATAGGGCCGATGCGGTGGAAGCGGTGCGGCACCTGGCTCGAATGCAGCGCTACGTTCGGCATAAGGAAGGCGCCGATTGCCTGCCCGCGCGGGCGGCTTTTGCGCTCATGCAGCGGCCTCGCGCATCAGTCGTTCGCGCGTCATCCACAGATTGCTTAGAGCGAACAGCGTGTGCAACTCTGCGGGTTCTTCATCAAGCCGCGATAGCGCACCTTAGATGCCACCGTGCGCGGCGATGAACATGGCGACGGCCGACCGGCAATAGGATTCGATTTCGTTGTCATCCTCTGCTCTCGCCTCATCGAAGCGTGCGACAAGCAGAAGATCGGATCCTTTGAAAAGCGCGGCAAACAAGCGGGCGGATCGGAGAGCATCGGGTACGTTCAGAATCGCTTTCGCGTGCAACTGACGCAACACGGCCTCGATTTGGGCGATGACATGGGCGGGCCCGGCTTCGTAATGGAGCTTGCTTAACGACTTTTGATTCGTCTTGTCGGCCAAAACCATGGCTTCGACACTGCGGACGTCCGGGCTCAACAGGGTGCGAAGCAGGGATGATCCCACCGCCATGAGCTGATCTTCGGCTGAACCGTCGACGCTTTCAGAAAGGGCCTGGGGTGCAAATTGATGGCAGTGGGCCACCATGGCCGCGCTGAACAGCGCCTCCTTGTTCTCGAAGTGCCGATAGATGCTGAGCTTGGATATCTTCGCCCGCTGCGCGACCTTGTCCATGGTCGTCGCTTGAAAACCCAATTCCACAAAGAGTTCGCAGGCGGCGTCGACGATCGTTTGGCGAAGCGCCTCGTTGGCGGGCCGGCCGCGCCGGCTCTGGCTGTTTTCGGTCACAACAATTCCAGTACTTGACAGTATTCAAATTCTTGCACTACGATACCACGCAGTATCTTAAATGTGCAAGCCAAGGACAGGTTTCAACCAGTTGCCCAAATCAGGTTTCCCCGGGGCGCCTGGCGATATCGAATGCGGGATTGTGGGGCCGATCAATACAGCCATCAGCAACTTTCTCGCCAATGCCGAAGCCCTACTCGCTGACCGTCTCAAGCGCGTATCGCTGGACGATATTGCACACCACGCCCAGTCCACCCCTCCAATCACAACACGGAGCCCATCACCATGGATGACGTCATCATCATCGGCGGCAGCTTCGCCGGCCTCGCCGCCGCCCTGCAGCTCGGCCGTGCCCGCCGCAAGGTCACGGTTCTCGATACCGGCCGGCCGCGCAACCGCTTTGCAGGCCACTCGCATGGCTTGCTCGGCCACGATCACAAGCCACCGCTGGACATCCTGGTCGAGGCGCGGCAGCAGTTGACGCGCTATCCAACGATCAGGCTGGTCAATGACCGGGCCGAGAGCGTGTCTGGCGCCATCGACGATTTCTGCGTCGTCACTGACGATAACGAAAGCCTGAGGGCGCACCGCCTGATCCTGAGCTATGGCGTCGCCGACCAGATGCCTGATGTTCCGGGCTTTGCCGAAAGCTGGGGCACGTCCATCGTGCCCTGCCCCTATTGCGACGGCTTTGAAGTCGCCGGCCAGCATTGGGGCCTCGTCTGGTCCAGCCCGCAGTCGCACCAGTCTGCCAGGCTGTTCCGCGATTGGACGGACAAGCTGACTGTCTTCGCCGATGGTCATGACATTGCGCCCGATATCCAAGTCGATCTGGCGCGTCGCAACATACCTGTCGTCGATGGCCGGATCGTCGAGATCGCCCATCACAAGGGCCATATCAACACCGTCAATCTCGATACCCGCCGCAATGTCGCGGTCGACGTCCTGTTCGCCCATCCGCGCAACAAGCCGTCCGCACGCCTGCATGAATCACTGGGCCTCGCCACGGTCGATACGCCCACCGGCATCGTCCTCAAAGTCGACGAGCGCCGCCAAACCAGCATGCCCGGCATCTACGCCGCTGGCGACCTCGCCACGCCGTTCTTGCCCTCGGTCACCCAGGCTTCATCGCAGGGCGCGATGGCGGGTATCTTCGCCCAGCAGTCGATGGTGGTTTGAGAGCACAGATCCCTGCTCTTGTTGCGTCGTCGCCTTCGAAAAGGTTGGCGTAAATCGACGCGGCGAAAGGCGGATCGTCGAGTCAAGGAGATGACATGGCAAAGCAAAGTGCTGATCAGGTGGGTGACTGGAATGGTCAAAGCGGGGAGCGCTGGGTCGCCAACCAGGCCCGGCTCGACGCTCTGGTGGCGGTGTTCGGCCAGGCCGCGATCGAAGCCGCCGCGCCCGCGACGGGTGAGCGCGTGCTGGACATCGGCTGCGGCGCGGGTGCGTCAAGTCTGGCTCTGGCCGCTCGCGTCGGCGCGGGGGGCCAAGTGCTGGGCGTGGACATATCCGAACCGCTGATCGATCGAGCGCGCGCGCTTGCGCGCCACGATACGCCGGCCCTGTTTCAGGTGGCCGACGCCAGCAGCGCAGAGCTGCCCGAAGGCGCGTTCGACATTCTGTTCTCGCGTTTCGGCGTGATGTTTTTCCCCGATCCGACAGCGGCGTTCGCCCATATGCGACGCGCGCTCCGGCCGGGCGGCCGGGTCGCTTTCGTCTGCTGGCGCGGTGCGGCCGAGAACGATTGGATGCGACTGCCGGTGGGCGCGCTCAAGGACATCGTCCCGCCGAGCGCGCTTCCCGATCCCGAAGCGCCCGGCCCGTTTTCGTTCGGCGACCGGGAGCACGTGGCGCGCATCCTGACGGCGGCCGGTTTCACCGAAATCGTTATCTCGCCCTTCGACGCGGCCGTCCCATTCGGCGAGGGCGAAACGCGGGACGCGGCGATCGACGACGCAGTGAGGATGTCGCTTGAGGTCGGCCCGCTGTCGCGTGCGCTCGCTGGTCAGCCCGACGACATCCGCGCCCGTGCCTCCGCCGCAGTTCGTGCCGCCTTCGCGAGCCTCCCCGGCGAGGGGTCGGTGATGATCAACGGCGCGGCATGGGTCGTCATGGCACGAAATCCGGCAAGCTGACAGGGATTAACAGGGGAGATGCCTCCGCTCGGTGGAACAGGGCGTCTTTGGCCGGCCAGATTGATGTCCCTTCTGGCCGCTGAACGAGCGCTCGCCTTGCGACAATCAGATGGCCGGTTGCGAAGCAGAGCCGACGCCTGAGCGGCCTTCCGGCGGCGCATGTGACCGGCAGTTTGTGGCCGGGTGCCGACCGATGCAAATTGCATATTTCACGCTTTGCTCGTCGGCGAGGGGGGCGGCGATACTCGACCCAAGGCAGCCCGATGGCTATCTGTAAAGCGGCCGTTCAACGGTCGATTTGCCGGGCTACAGATCAGCAATTTGGAGTAGCACGCCAGCTCTACTTTCCTGCGCCTTTCACCCCGTCGGCGGCTAGCAGAATCCATAGGTCAATTTTGCGCTGCGTGTCCTCAGGCAATTTTATGCGCAGAGCTGGCCACAGCTGCCCCATGCCTTCGATCGCCTTTGCCATGAAAGCCATACTGTACTGGAGCGGTAGCGCCATTATCCGCAATGCGCCGGGATCGCCTGCGTGAGTTAGTCGCAATTGGCTCAACGCGAACGGCAGCGTATGCACGTACTGAGATAACTGCATGATCACGCTGAGGTAGTAATCGTGATTGATCCCGCTCGACTGATTGCGATCGCTTTGGATGCGGATGTACGCGGGCGCTTCGCTGGCAGTAATTTTCTGCTGAACTTTCTTTGATAGTTTTCCGTAGAACGGATGGGCCATCGCAGCGTCACGTAGCATTTTCGCGTCATCCCGGAGTTGCTCAATGTCCGGACCTGCCGCACCGATACCATCTAACATGGTCAGCCGATGTTCCTTGTCATGAAGCTCCCATAACAGAATTCGCATTTCACGTTCGGGATCAGTCACAGGTTGCAATGCGATATACGCGAGCGCATCGAATGACTCGACCAGAGTACGAGCGATCGCGCATGCGGCACCGATGTCCCACAGCTCCGGATTCGAACCGTTTTGAAACGTCGGCGAGATGCGTCGCAGGCTTATTGCATGGCAGACAATCTTCGTGAAGATGACTTCGGCAAGTTTCAGATGCTCTTCGACGACCGTTCGCCCGGTCAGACGTCTGGAAAAGCCGCAGGCTTCGTCCAGAATTAGATCGTATTCAGCCAGTATCGCGGTGTATCGGCTGATGGTCATCTGATTGTTGTTCGCCATTTCCTCCGTCCATGGTGGAGTGCACTCCCGTAAGTATATCGAGTTGTAGCTTCTGTTTGAAACGGAAACGATCGTAGATTGCTGACGATGTTCGTTGCTGTTTCGGCTGTCCGCAGTTGGCCGACTATCGCCTGATGCGCCCAGCGTTTGCCGCTCCACAAGTGGCGCTCGACTTTCTCACGCACAGTCGCTGGCGAAAGGTTGGTCTCAGGTAGTTCCGCGGCGCGCGCCACCCTCACGAGTAACCGGCAGCAGGCCGCTGCCGGTTTCAACTACACTCTCATCCGTCAATTTGCTGAATGCCGGCCAGTCGCCACGCCTGGTTGCCACGTGCGTCGCTGACCATGTTCCAGACTTCCTGGAACGGCTGGGCAGTCGGCGCATCGTCTTCCCGCATTTGACCGTAAAAGCGAACGCTAACCAGCGTTTCATCCGCATTGCGTTCTGTGCCAAGCACTTCCGCGTCAAGTTGCGTGACTTCCGTATGACTCACCTGGCGACCCCGAGCTTCGAGGTCCCGCTTGATTTGCGCGAACATCTCCGGCGTCGTCAATTCGAACAGGTCACCCTGCTCGTTCCGGTCCCATGCGCCTTGAAGGCGCATGAACAAGGTCTTTGCCGATACAAGAAACGCCGCCTGAT